>CAZXAO010000007.1:0-21778 GCA_964638465.1 uncultured bacterium
ACCTTCCCCTCTTGTTCTGCGGCCTTCAGGAAGCGGAGCAGGTCGCGCTGGCTCTCCTGTGCCACGGTCTTGAGGACCCGGATGACATGCTGGCGGGCCTGGGGTTTGGGGAGGGAGCGGGTCTCGGCCATCAGGCTCTGGGGATCCACCTGTTCCGCGAGCACCGCATACACCGGCACCGGACCTTGGCTCCGGGAGAGCACGGTTTCCAGGTCCGGTGTCAGCACGCCGGCCCGGAGGCCGGTCCACATCAGCACGGCGGCTACGAGCCACGGCATCTTACGCATCCATACCTCCTGGTTTGGGATATGCCGACCTCACTATACACCGGGCCCGCCGCCACCACAAATTTTAAGGGGAGGGACGGCCGTGGGCGACTTCCGGGGTGTGTTCGGCGAGGAGCCACATGCGGCCCCGGACACGCTCGCGTCGGTACGAGTAGAACCGATCGGGATGTTCGTAGGTGCAATAGGGCGGGGGGACGATCTGGTGCGCAGGGATTCCCAGGCGGTGGAGGGTGGCCTGGTGCACCTGGAAGAGGTCCAGGTATCGGCGACCCTGGCGATGTTCCACGAAGCCGGGGAACAGGGCATCAAACTCCGGGCCCACCTCGTAGTGGCATCCCCGGATGGCCGGTCCGGCGGCCACCAGGAGCCGGTGGACCCGGGCGCCCAGACCGAGGAGCCGGCGAACCACCTGTTCCAGGATGCCTGCCCGGGTGCCTCGCCAGCCGGCGTGGACCAGGGCGAAGATCCGGGCCTGGGGGTCCGCCAGGAACAGGGGCACGCAGTCGGCCACCTGGATGCCCACCCGCACGCCCGGTCGGGTTACGATCCAGGCGTCGGCCTCCGGAGGGTGCAAGGGGAGCGGGGTGGAGGGGTGGAGTTCCACCCAGCGGGCTCCGTGGACCTGCCGGAGGGCCAGGATCCCCTGGTCCCGGGGGTTCACCGGACTCTGGCGGCCATGAAAGAACACCTGCCAATGGGCGGGCAGGCCCTCCAGCCGCAACACCCGGTCGGGCGTGTGCCAGGTCCATCTAAGCATCGTCGGGGAAGAGCCAGTGACGCAGTTTTCGGCGTCGCTCGTAGAGGGCAGCCGAGGGGGTGCTTCCCAGGGCCCGGGCGATCCGGGCCAGGGGCCGGGGATGGCCACTGACCTCCAGGGCCAGGGCGACCACGGCGGCGGCCCAGTGGGCCGGTCGTCGGACCCGGGGTGCGGCGTAGGAGGAGTACTGGGCCCAGAGATCTATGGCCTCGTCCAGGGCTTCCTCCGGGGCCTCCGGATGGAGTTCAAAGTACCGCTCAATGAGATAGAACACCCGCAGGTAGGTGGCCGGGGGGTTGAGGACTTCGTGAACGGCCTCCGACCCCTCCACCAGCACCTCGCGGAGCATGGCCAGGAAGTCGTGGAGGTGGGGGTCGTCGGGCATCCTCCGGGCTGCCCGTTGAGCCAGATGGTACGCCTGCATGGGGTTGCCGGTTCTGGCATAGGCCAGGGCCAGTTCCCGGAGGATCCGGGGGTTTTCGGGATCCTGGCGATGCAGGGGTTCCAGAAGGTTCAGGGCCTCCTGACCCCGGCCGGCCAGGGTCAGGGCCGAGGCCAGGTGGATCCGGGCTTCCGGGAGGTCCGGGGCCTGGTCCACGGCCCGACGCAGGTACACCAGGGCTTCCTCCACCCGGAACCGCTGGAGTTCCACCAGGCCTTTCAGCAGGGCGTATCGGGGAGGGTGGGGGTCCGGGATCTGGTTCAGATAGGCCTCGGCGGCCTCCAGGTCCTCCATGTGCACGGCGGTCTCGGCCAGGTCGTACAGGATCTCCTGGCGTTCGCCCGGGGAGCGGCTAAAGCGGAGGGCGTGTTCCAGATACCGAATCGCCCGGCCGGGATCGCCGGCCTCCAGGCTTCGGTAGGCCTTTTTGCGGTAGTGGTGGGCAAAGTCGGAGTGGCTCATGGAACCTGGGCCTCCAGGACGCGGGGCCTGCCGGCCATGTCCGGGTAGATCCGGACCGACCGATACCCCAGGGTCCGGGCCCGGGCCCGAAGGTCCCGGGCCTGGTGGGGGGCGAGTTCCAGGAGGATCCAGCCGTCGGATTTCAGGACCCGTTGGGCCTGTTGAAGGAGTTGTTCCTGCACCTCGGTGCCCCGGGGGCCGGCCACCAGGGCCCTTCGGGGTTCGTGGTGGACCTCGGGCGTCAGGGCCGGGTATTCCGCCTCGGCCACATAGGGGGGGTTGCTGACCACCAGATCCACGGAGGCCGTGGCCAGCCCCTGCAGCAGATCGGTCTGGATCCAGTGCAGGGAGAGTCCCAGGCGTTCCGCATTCCTGCGGGCCACCTGGAGGGCGCCGGTCAGGAGGTCGGTGGCCACGACCACGGCGTGGGGCAGGTGGCGGGCCAGGTACAGGGCAATGGCCCCGGAGCCGGTGCCCACCTCCAGGATGACGGGCCGGGCGAGGGGTCGGGCCCGTTCCAGGGCCCGAAGGGCCAGGGTTTCGGTTTCGGGGCGGGGGATCAGCACCTCAGGGGTCACCTCCAGTTCCAGGTCCAGGAAGGGCCAGGTGCCCAGGAGGTAGGCCAGGGGTTCGCCCCGGCGGCGACGCTCGATCACCTGGTTCAGCCAGTCCTCCTGTTCCGCTGGCCAGGGGTCCAGGAGCGAGAGGCCCAGGTGGTGGTAGAGGTGGCGGGCCTCTGCCTCGGGTTCCCGGGACACGGCCTCAAGACGACGAACCAGACTTCTGAAGTTCCTCAAGACGCCGGGCTTCTTCATATTCCCTCAGGGCCTCAATCACGGGGTCCAGGTTTCCCTCCAGCACGCTCTCCAGGGCATAGAGGGTGAATCCGATCCTGTGGTCGGTCACGCGGTTCTGGGGGAAGTTATAGGTGCGGATCTTTTCGCTGCGGTCTCCGGTACCGATGTAGGTGCGTCGCAGGGCGGCGGTGCGGCGGCGTTCCTCCTCCCGCTGGCGGTCCAGCAGCCGGGCCTTGAGGATCCGCAGGGCCTTGGCCCGGTTCTTGTGCTGGGACCGCTCGTCCTGCACGCTCACGACGATCCCCGTGGGCAGGTGGAGGATGCGAACGGCGGAGTCGGTGACATTCACATGCTGGCCGCCGGGCCCGCTGGCCCGGAAGGTCTCAATGCGGATCTCCTCGGGTTTGATCTCAATGTCCGTGGTCTCCTCGGACTCCGGCAGCACCACGACGCTGGCCGACGAGGTGTGGATCCGGCCCCCGGACTCGGTCACCGGGACCCGTTGAACCCGGTGGACCCCGGACTCGTACTTCAGGTGGCCGTAGGCGCCCGGTCCCTCCACCAGCACCACGGCCTCACGGACGCCGCCCAGTTCGGTCTCGTGGAGTTCCGTGATGGAGGTCTTCCAGCCCTTTTTCTCGGCGTACTTCAGGTACATCTTCAGGAGATCCCGGGCGAAGAGGGCGGCCTCCTCGCCGCCGGTACCGGCCCGGATCTCCAGGAGGGCGTTTCCCCGGTCCTCGGGGGGTTCGGGCAGGAGTTTCCGCCGGAGTTCGGCCTCCAGCCGGGCCAGGGTGTGTTCCAGTTGCTGGATTTCCCGTTCAATCTCCTGCCGTTCCTGGTCCGAAGCCGCTTCGGCCAGCATTTCCCGGTACAGGGCCAGGTCGTTCTGGGCCTCGTCCCGCTGGTCCAGAAGGGTGAGGATCTCCCGGATCCGGTGGTACTCCCGGGAAACCTCCTGAAGTTTCCGGGGATTCCTCAGGGTGTCCGGTTGCTGAAGGGTCTGTTCCAGTTCCTGCAGGCGTTGTTTCAGGGTTTTCCGGTGATTTTCCATGGTTCTTCCGGCCTTTAGGGGCCCGAGCGGTACAGCCGATGGGCCTCAATGTAGGCCCGGACCTCTGGTGGGACCAGGAACCGGATGCTCCGGCCTTCGCGAAGGCGTTGCCGGATCTCGGAGGAGGAAAGGTCCAGCAGGCGGCTGTTCAGGAACCGGACCCGATGGTCCAGGGGACCGGGAGATCGGGGGGGACCGGGGCGGCGGAGCACCACCACCTGCACCCGTTTCAGGATCTCTTCGGGCTGGTACCACCGGTGGAAGTGGCGGTACTGGTCTTCGCCCATCAGGAAGAAGGCTTCGTGGCCTTCCAGGTTCAGGTGGGGCAGCACGAGGGCCGTATAGGTTCGGGGCAGGTTCAGCCGGGCCTCCAGGTCGGAGGCCACGAAGGCCGGATGGCCGGCCACGGCCAGTTGTACCATCCGAAACCGGTGTGCAAAGGGGGCGTGGGTGGGTTTATGGGGAGGCTGGGCGCTGACCAGGAAGATCACCCGGTCCAGGTGCAGACTTTCCAGGGCATCCTGGGCGAGGATGAGGTGGCCGTGGTGAATGGGGTCAAAGCGTCCCCCGAAGACAGCGATGCGCATGGGTGGTTAGACGGCTTCGCGGATCTCAATGCGCTGGCCGGGTTTCCGCTGTTTCCAGGCCCTGCGCCACCGGGCCAGAAGCACGCGGGCCCGCTGGGGTTCCATCCGGTCGGTGAACAGGATGCCATTGAGGTGGTCAATCTCGTGTAGCAGCACCCGGGCGTAGTAGTCCCGGGCCCGGATGAGGATGGGGCGGGTCCGATCGCCCACCACCTCCAGGGCTTCCACCTCCACATAGTCCGGGCGTTCTACCTCGGCGTACAGCCCGGGGATGGAAAGGCATCCCTCTTCGTCCAGGTTTCGGCCATCAAAGAACTGCACCACGGGGTTGATGAGCAGTTGCACGCCATCGCCCAGGCCCAGGGGTTCCTTGAAGACGGCGATCACGCGGTGGCGTTCGCCCACCTGAGGGGCAGCCAGTCCCACGCCCCGGTACTCCAGCATGGTGTCGGCCAGGTCGTAGGCCAGCTGGAGGATCTGGGGCGTGATCTCCTCCACGGGCCGGGCCTCCTGGCGAAGCACGGGGTCCCCGAGGATTCTAACCCTTCTTACCGCCATTTTTCTTTTCCGTGCTGCGGGCGTTCTGCCCGGGGGTCACTACGCCCCGGATGGCGCCCTTTTCCACCTTGATCTTCACCTCCGAGGGGAGCAACCGGAGGGTGACCACCTGTTCTTCCACCTTATCCACGATGCCCAGGAGTCCTCCGGTGGTGACCACCCGATCGCCCCGCTTGAGGGCGGCCAGCATGGCCTTGCGTTTCTTTTCCTGTCGCGATTGGGGGAGGATGAGCAGGAAGTAAAAGATGGCGAAGATCACGATCAGGGGCAGCAGCATCTGGAACAGGCCGCCGCCTGCGCCCCCGGCCTGCTGTGCGAAACCCGCCGGGGCAGCCAGCAGGGTGAGTGTCAGGATCCATCGTTTCATACGGTTTGCCTCCTAAAAGTCCTGTCCCAGGGTCAGGTGATACCAGGTCTCCCGGGACCAGTGGGCGAAGTCGGTGCGTTTGGCGGCATCCAGTTTGATGTAGAAGAAGCCCATCGGGATGCGGAGTCCCACGCCCATGCTGCCCAGGAGTGCCACCCTGCCTCCCTCCACGAAGGGGAGGCCTTTAAGTTTAATCCCCGGAAGATCGCGGGGTAAGGGTTCGCCAGGGTACCAGGCGTTGCCCAGGTCTGCGAAGAGGATACCCCGGAGGGGTCCCAGTTCCAGGTTCAGGGGGAAGGCCAGATGAAGCCGGTCAATGAAGGGCACGCGGAGTTCCAGGTTCAGGAGGGCCAGGTTGGTGCCCACGATCTGGTACTCCTGGTAGCCGCGCAGGCTCTCGGGGCCGCCGAGCCAGAAGGGTAGGGCATCCCGGCCCCAGGCCTTGCCGAGTTTCAGGCGGGCGGCCAGGAGGCTCCGGCGGCCCAGGCGGAAGTACCGTCGGAAATCGCCCAGCAGGGTTTGCCACTGGTACGCGCCCTGCTCGGCCGCCAGGCCCAGGAACCAGCGGGTGCCGTCCAGGGGGTTTCCGAAGTAGGTGTAGAGCACATCGTCGTACACGGCGCCGGTGTAGAGTTCGGTGACCCAGGCCGTGCGGGAGCCCATCAGCAGGTACTCTTCAAGGCTGGCGTCGTAGACGAAGAAGTACTGGCGGGGTCGGCGGACCCCCAGGCCGGTTTCCAGTCGGAAAAAGCGGTTCAGGGGGAAGTACACGAGGCCCAGGGCGCCCCGATTCTGCTCCAGGAGTACATGGTTCAGGTCCAGGAAGTAGATGTTCCACTGCTGGTACAGGTCCAGGCCCAGGTCGTAGCGGCGGGGCAGGTAGAGGTACAGGAGTTCCAGGTCCGAGTTTTCCAGGTCCTGGTACAGGTCCGAGGTGAAGAAGATGCGGTGGTTCCCCAGGGCGTCGGAGAGGCTCAGGGTCAGGGCGCCGTAGACCCCGAAGGGGCTGCTATAGGCCATGCCACCGGCCAGCCAGTCCAGGGTGAACTCCGGCGTGTACCGGGTGGCCTGGGTGAGGAGGTTCTCGGGGGGAGGGGGGAACCGGTGGAACGGAGGCAGGGTGTCTGCGTCAAAGGCCCGGGGGGTGAGGTCGTTCCAGCGGCGGACGAACACATCGTAGCCGCCCTGCCAGAGCAGGGAGAAGGCCACAAAGCGGCGGTTGATGGAGACCTCCCGCAGGCCGGTGAGGTACCGGGTAAGGGCGAAGGTCCTGCGGTCGGTGCGGCGGAACAGCAGGAGATTAGGCGTTCCCTGGTAGAGGCCTAAGAAGGCCACGGCGGTATCTCCCAGGAGGTACGGGAACCGGAGTTCGGCGAAGTAGGGGGTCAGCCGCACCAGGGAATCGGCCGCCAGGTCGTAGGCGAAGGCGGCGTAGGCGCCGAAGTTCAGGGAATCAGGGTTGCGGTCCGAGGCGAAGACCACAAAGCGGCCGTCGGGGGTGAAGGAGGGGTCCAGGTCGTCAAACCGATCGTGGGTCAGGGGTTCCAGGGAATCGGTGTCCAGGTGGTACAGGTAGATGTCGGACTGGCCGTTCTTCAGGCCCACCAGGGCCAGGGTGTGGCCGTCCGGGGACCAGGCCGGGGTGTACACGGCGTCCAGCCCCTCAAAGGGAATGGATCGGACGATCTTGCGGCGTTCCACATCCACCAGGTGCAGGAAATCGGTACGGCCGCCCTGGGCGGTGAAGGCCAGGATGCGGTTGTCCGGGGCGAAGGCCAGGCCGGGTTTCAACAGGTGCAGGTATTCCATGTCCGGCCGTTTCTGGCCGGAGACCAGTTTGGCCTCCAGCCGACCCGTGGACACCGAGGCCAGGTAGATGTCGCTGTAGCCGGTGCGATCAGAGATGAAGGCCACATAGGTGCCGTTGGGCGAGAGGGCGGGCCCCACATTGAGGAAGCCGCCTTCCTTCTGGTGGTGGGTGATTCGTTGTTCCCGCTGGGGGATCTCCAGGTCGGCCACCAGGGGGTAGACCCGTTTCTTGTAAAAGAGGGCGAAGGTTTCGTCCAGGGTCTGCAGGTCCATGCCCAGGCTCTTCTGGACCGCCGAGGGCAGGTTGCCGCGGACCTTCAACTGGTGGAAGAACTCCGAGGCCTTGCGGGCCCCGTAGTTCTCGGCCACGAACCGGAAGAAGGCTTCGCCCTCCTTGTAGATCAGGTAGCCGCCGTACTCTCCCAGCCGGGAGGGAGGCACCAGGCGTTCGTTGAACACCAGGTCCCGCAGGTAGGCCTCGGCCTCGGGTGACCAGCCTTCGGAGAAGTACTCGGCGCTCCCCTCAATCACCCACAAGGGAATCCGCAGGGAGGTGGCCAGCGACAGGGGGTTCTGCAGGTTCTGGAACCAGATGTCGTACTGGAACACATGCACCAGTTCGTGGGCGAGCACATGGGCGAACTCGGTGTAGGAGCCGGTAAAGGGAACCACCACGCGGCGCTTCAGTTGCTCGGTGAAGCCGCCCACGCCCTCCTCAATGTCCGAGAGGATCACATTGGTCTGCTGGAAGTCCTTGTGGGCGTTGTACAGGATCACCGGGGTTTTACCCCGGATCTGGTGGTCCAGCTGGTGGCTGTAGCGGGTGTAGGTGGACTCCAGGACACTGGCGGCGAACCGGGCCAGGGATTCTCCCCCTTCATAGTAGAAGAGTCGGAAGTGGGGCGTTTCGGCGATCTGCCAGTGGAACTGACGATACTGGATCTTGTTTTTGCCGAAGGTATAGGCCGAAAGCGAGGTCAGCCATCCCAGGGCCAGCAGCCCCGGAACGATCCATCTGCGGTGAAGGATGCGTGGAATGGCGATCACCTCTCTCAGCGTTTACTCGTACAGGGCGTAGTCGGGGATGATGTAGCGGCGGGGATTCACCCGTTTGCCCTGTACGCGGACCTCGTAGTGCAGATGGGGCCCGGTGGAACGGCCGGTGTTGCCCACGAGGGCGATGGTGTCCCCCCGGTCCACGATTTGACCCCGGTGCACCTTCACGGATTGCAGATGCGCGAAGAAGGTATGGATGCCGTTCCCGTGGTCCAGTTCCAGAGTGAGGCCGTAGCCCCGTTCCCGGCGGATCCGGTACACCCGACCCCGGGCCGGGGCGACCACCGGCGTGCCCCGGGGCGCAAAGATGTCCACGCCGTGATGGAACTTGATTCGACCCGTGAAGGGATCGGTGCGGTATCCGTAGCCCGAGGTGATGTATCCCCGGGTGGGCAGGATGGAGGGGATCCGGGCCCAGTGGTCCTGTTGTTCCTCCAGGGCCTGCTGGACATTCTGCAGGGCCGTGAGTTCGTAGCGGGTGAGGGCCAGTAGCCGGTCCAGGGTTTCGTCTGCCAGGTAGATGTGGCGTTGCACCGGGTCCGGGGGGAGTTCCAGGCCGCCGGTTCCGATGGGTTCCTCCGGAGTCGGGTCCTGGGGCAGGCCGGCCAGCGCCCGCAGGGTCCGGGTTTGGGTCCTCAGAAGCCGCAGGGAATCCTGCAGGCCCGTGAGTTTCCGTTCCAGCCGCTGGATGTGCTGCACCTGCCAGGCCAGGCGCTGGTGCTGGACCCAGAGCCGGTATGCGAGGCCTCCCAGGGTGACAAGCAACAAAAAAACCAAGAGTTTCGTTCCCTTGTGAATGGCCGTGCCTCCTCTTGCAGAGCCTTTGATTATTGTGCGGGCTGCAACCGCTTGCAACTGCAGGGGATGCGGGGTGCAGATCTCCGCAATGTACATCGGGCGAAGGTCCGGAGGGATGTTGTCCTCCCCTGGTTCAGGAAGCGGCCTCCCTGCGGGCCCAGTGCTTCCCCTAAGGTTCCTGCAGGAAGGCCCGGAGGGCCTCCCGGAAGCCCGGGGCGGTGGCGTCCCTGGGGGAAAGGAGGGGACGGGTGCCCGGGGGCAGGGGCCAGCGGATGGCCAGGTCCGGATCGTCCCACCGGATCCGGCCCTCGGCCCCGGGCCGGTACTCGTGGTGCGTCACCTTGTACCACACCAGAGCCGCCTCCGAGAGCACCAGGAAGCCGTGGGCAAACCCCGGGGGAATCCACAGAAGGGCCGGCTCCTTCGCCGAGAGCTCCCGGGCCACCCATCGGCCGAAGGTGGCACTCCCACGCCGGAGGTCCACGGCCACATCAAAGATCCGTCCCTGGACACAGGTGACCAGCTTCCCCTGCTCGTAGGGTGCTCGCTGGAAGTGCAGGCCCCGCAGCACCCACCGCCGGGAATAGGACAGGTTGTCCTGCACGAAGGGACCGGTGATCCCCGCCTGCCGGAACGCCGACGCCCGGAAGGTCTCCAGGAAGAATCCCCGATCGTCCGGATACACCCGGGGTCGGACCAGGATCACCTCCGGGATCTCCAGGGGTTCAAAGGTGAAGGACATGGGGGCACGGCTCCCCCGGGGGTTCTTCGTGCTCATCGCTGGGCCAGTTCCATCAGGTATTGGCCGTATTCGGTGTGTCGCAGGGGTTCGGCCAGGCTCAAAAGGTCCTCCCGCTGGATCCAGCCGTTGAGGTAGGCGATCTCCTCAATGCAGCCGATCATGGTGCCGGTGCGGCGTTCAATGGTGGCGACAAACTCGCCGGCCTCCAGGAAACTGTCGTGGGTGCCGGCGTCAAACCAGGCAAAGCCCCGGCCCAGGAGCCGCACCCGGAGCCGTCCGCGGTGCAGGTATACCTGGTTCACCGAGGTGATCTCCAGTTCCTGGCGGGGGGAGGGCTGGATCGTGCGGGCGATGGCCGGCGCCTCCGCATCGTAGAGGTACAGACCCACCACGGCGAAGTGGGACCGCGGCTGCCGGGGTTTCTCCTCCAGGGAGATCACCCGTCCCTCTTCGTCCAGTTCCACGACCCCGAAGCGCTGGGGATCCTTGACCGGATACCCGAACACCGTAGCGCCGCCCTGTTCCTCCACCTCCCGTCGGGCCTCCCGCAGCAGGTCCGGCAGGGCGTGTCCGAAGAAGACATTGTCGCCCAGCACATAGCACACCGAATCCCCGGCCAGGAAGTCCTCGCCCAGCACCAGACCCTCGGCCAGGCCCCGGGGTTCGGGCTGAACGCGGTACGCAATCCGCATGCCCAGGTGCGAGCCATCTCCCAGCAGGGTCTGGAAGGCCTCCAGGTCCCGGGGATTGACGATCAGGAGCACCTCCCGGAGGCCCATGAGCATGACCAGCGAAAGGGGATAGTAGATCATGGGCTTGTTGTAAATGGGCAGGAGATGTTTGTTGACCGTGCGCGTGACGGGATACAGCCGGCTGCCACTGCCGCCTGCCAGGATGATGGCCTTCATCCAGGGGCCTCCCTTGCCATGCCCTGGTATCATAACGCGTCCGACACCGGCGTGCAGCGGCGCCAGAACCGGGGAACCGACCGGGTCTCAGAAGAGCCGCCCCTGGGGCGGGGGCGCCTGGGGGGCGATGCGAACGGTGCCGTAGACCCCATCGTAGCCGGGTTCCACCTGGACCTCGCCCCGGCGGACCTGAAGGATGGCCCGGGCCACCTGAGGACCAAGCCACCGATTCAGGTCCTCCTCGGGCACCCGCAGGAGCACCTCCAGTTCCGGCCCCAGGTGCTGAAGGGCGGTCTCGTACACCCGGGCCACCCGCTTGGTGTTCGGTCCCACGCCCAGCACCGCGGCCAGGATCTCCTTGAGGGGCACCAGGTGTCGGTACGGAATCGCGCCCGGCGGCCGGTAGCCTTCGGGCCGGTCGGCCAGTTGCTCCACGCGGTACAGTACCCCCAGGGTCAGCGGCCGGCCGCACACGGGGCACAGGCCCCGATGCTGCCGGGTTTCCCGGGGATGGAATCGGACCCCGCAGGAGCGGTGGCCGTCGTAGTGGTACTTGCCCTCCTCCGGGAAGAACTCCACGGTGAACAGGAATCGCGAGCGGTCGTGGTCAAACAGAATCCGGCGAAGTTCGTAGAAGTCCACGGGTCCGTTGAACACATTGGCCTCGCGGCCGATCTTTTCGGGGGAGTGGGCGTCGGAATTGGATACCAGCACAAACCGGTCCAGGGCCGACACCCGCCAGTTCATGGGAGGATCCGAGGAGAGGCCGGTTTCTATGGCGGGCACCCGGTCCAGGAAGGGGCCCAGGGCCTCCTCGGGCGAGTCAAAGCCGGACCGGGAGCCAAACAGGGAGAACCAGGGGGTCCAGGCGTGGGCGGGGATCACCAGGATGTCCTCGTTCACCGAGAACAACAGGTCCAGCATCTGGATCACCGAGAGGCCGAAGGTGGGTCGGCCGTCGGCCTCCAGGTTGCCGCCCAGGGCCTCCAGTCGCCGGGCCACCCGATCCACGGTTTCAAAGTCCGGAAAGAGCAACACCAGGTGGATCTTCCGGAGCCGGCCGTCCTGGGAGAAGACATGGGAGGTTTCGGTGGTCAGCAGGAAGTGGACGCCGTCGTACTCGTAGACGCCGTTGTCCCGTTCCTGGAGGAGTTCCTTAAGTTCCCGGCGGTACGCAGGGTGCAGCACATCCCCGGTGCCCAGCAGGTGGACGCCCTTGCGGCGGGCCACCCGGGAGAGGGCCCGGGGTTCCATGTCCCGGGAGGTGGCCCGGGAATAGTGGGAGTGCAGGGGCAGGTCGGCGACAAACATCAGGGCCAGCCCCGTTGAGCCAGGAGTTCGGCGATGTGCTGGAGCAAGGCAGCGCGCCCCTCAGGGGTGGTCACATCCGCATCAAAGGAGGGGTCCAGGTGTTGCACCACGGCCAGAGCGTCGGCGAAGCGGCCCAGAGAGCACAGCACCCGGGCCTTTTCCAGGAGGATCAGCGAAGCGTCCACCCGGGCATCGTGGGCGAATCGGTAAGCGGGATCCCGCTGGAGCACCGCATCGGCGGCCTGCAGGGCCAGGTGCAGCACCGAGTCCAGGGGGGTCCCGTAGAGGGTGGGGTCCGGGATGGGGTCGGCGTCCCCCACGGCCAGGCCGGCCCAGGCGTCCAGGGAGTCGCCGCCCAGGCTCAGGGTGCGGAGGAAACTCTGGTGGGCGTACACCGGATCGTAGAGGCGCAGGGAGGTCCAGCCCATGCCCAGCCAGGCCTCCGGGTGTCGGGGGTTCCGGGAGACGGCCTGGCCGAAGGCCG
Organism: uncultured bacterium; assembly: GCA_964638465.1. GTDB lineage: Bacteria > Hydrothermota > Hydrothermia > WGAB01 > WGAB01 > WGAB01. Next base: position 12,420 of record CAZXAO010000007.1, read on the forward strand.
CATAGGCGGAGTCCATCTGGCCGGCCTCAAACCACTGCCATCCCTGTTGCACCAGTTCGTCCACCGGGGGCGGTGGGGTTTCCCGGGAGCCCTGGCATCCGGTCAGGAGCAGGAGGCCCAGCCCTGCGATGAGGCTACTTCGCACCTTCCAGGTGAACATAGAGCACCAGGGAGTCCACGGTCAGATCCGGGGCTCCTTCCTCCGTGGTGGCCTGGAAGTACAGGGTGAAGAGCCCCTCTGGCAGGTACACCTCCTGCAGGGTGTCCAGGGTGGCGAAGTTCAGGAAGTTGCGGCCACGGAGCCGCCGGGTGGTGTCCGGCCGCAGAGAAAGGGAGGCCAGGGGCAGGGCCGCGTCCAGGGTTTGGGGGGTCAGGGTGGTGTCCTCCGCGACCCGCAGGTCCAGGGTGGCCGTGCTGGGGCCGTGGTTGGTGATCCGCAGGAGGGCAGAGTCCACGGTGATCTGTCGGGCAAAGTCAATGTACTGGCGGTAGTTGGCGTACTCGGTGACATCCACCACGCGTTTCTGGAACTCCTGGGTTTGCAGGGAGTCCGGGGCGGTGAGGTGGACCCCGGTGATCACGATGGGCACCTGCACGGTAAAGGGGATCTGATCACAGGCAAGGATCGCCAGTGCAGTGGTCAAAGCGATCAGGCCAGGCCAACGGCGCATGTTGGGTTACCTCCAGGTTTTGGAAACGCCGAAACTCAGGGAAAGCACGGAGGATAGGTCAGGCCTCTGCACCTCCGTGGCCTTCTGCAAGGGGCTCTTAAACATAAGGCCGAGGGCCAGGGGGTTCAATTTCACGGCCGCCCCCACCTCCAGACCGCCTACCTCCAGGGTGCCTCCCAGGTTCAGGGAGCTGACGGACATCAGGGGGACCACCACGCCGGTGCGGTCAATCAGGTAGGTGCCCACCTGGCCGTAGCCGAAGACCAGTTTGCCGGAGGGGATGGGCACCACCAGCGCCACGGCGGCTGTAAACCGGCCGAACCCCCGGTCTTTGGAGGGGATGTAGTCCGTGGTGCCCGAGAGGTGCAGCGGACCCATCATCAGGCCGACGCCCAGGTGCAGGGTGGTGGGGATGCGGGTGGCCATGGCCCGCAGGAATTCCAGGGTGTCCTTGCGCAGCTGGCCGAACCCCAGGGTGTCGGTGAGGTACAGGGTGTCCAGGTTACTGGAGAGCCGGGTGCTGGGGGAGTAGTACACCGAGTCCGGAATGCCCTGGACCCGGATCATCCGGGCGAAGGTCGGGTCCACCTGGAAGGAGGTGGGGAGCCACACCTTGCCGGCCAGGCCGAGTTTGAGGAACAGGAAGTTGGCCTGGAAGCCCAGGCCAAAGCCGTGGCGGAGCGTTCGGGTTTTCGCTTCGGCGTCCAGGCGGAACACGGTATCCCCCAGGATGGTGCGGAAGTCGCCCACCACGGTTACGGGCTGGCCGTTCAACAGGAAGGCGCTATCGGCGATGGTATGCAGACTGTCCACACCCAGATAGCCGTAGCCGGCCAGTCGGGCGCGGGCCTCCAGCCGTTCCAGGTCGTACCCCAGGCCCACGGACAGGAGACCGAAGCGCCGGGCCACCCGGAAAAAGAAGGGTTGTACCGAGTATTTCAGGGAGCCCTCCAGGGTACCGTTGGCCACGCCGTAGCCGGTGAGTTGCCAGATCAGATTCACGGTGTCGCCCTGGTCCGACACATATTGGGAGGGCACGGAATCAAAGCGTACGGGCGAGGTCAGGGCGAAGGTCCCCCGGGCCTGGCCTTCGGTGTGTTCCGGGGCCCAGAGGCCCACGCCCAGGCTCCAGGGGCCCAGGGTCTGCAGATAGCCCAAAAAGTCCACGCCGCCGGGGTCGCGGAGTTCCAGCCGGGTGGGCACCTGGAGGTCAAACTCCAGGCCCTCGTCGGGGTTGGCGGAGACCACGGGCAGGCTCATGCTGGTGCTGGAGGTTTTCGGCAGGGAGACCCCCACGAACACCTGGCGACGGTAGTCTCCCCGGGCCAGGGCGGCGGGGTTGAGGTAGCTTCCCACCACGCCCCGACCGTACGAGAGGTCCAGCGCCCCGATCTCGTAGGCGCCCACCCGCAACAGCGGGCTCGTCATCCTCAGGCTGAAATCCAGTTTTTGCTCGGACTCAAAGGTCTGGGCTCCCAGGAGCCCAATCATCAGCGAAAAAAGCACCCCGAGGGTTTTGGGATGAGCCATGTGCACCTCCTGTGTGTGTCCAATTATGGAGCCCGGGGGTGGAAAGGGGCCGTTCCACGGACGGGAGACGGTACTCCTGGTCTACCGAGCGAGCCAGGCCCAGAGGAGCACGAAGGCCAGGCTTTCGGCGGTGAGGAACCAGCCCAGCCGTTGGAAGGCCCGGGGGCCCTGTTGACCGCGGAACCGCAGGCAGGCCAGGGCGCCCACCTGCAGGGTCCAGAGGGCCAGGAACAGGACCTGTTCGGCAGAAAGCAGCAGGAAGGAGAGGCCCGTAGCCGTGGTCCAGACCCCGGCCCAGAGGTAGTGGAACGCCAGGGTTTCGTGCTGAACCCGAAGGGCTCGGGCCAGGAGCACGGCCAGGATCAGGTATACACCAAAGCCCCACGCGAAGCGGACCTGGAGACCCGGAGGCACCTCCCCTGACAGGAGGAACAGCCACAACAGGAAGAGGAGGCCGGTGCTCTCGGCGAGTTCCACCAGGATCCGGCGGTACCAGCGGCGTCGGGCGGCCAGGAGGTCCAGGCCCATCACGGCGCCGATCAGGCCCAGGGGCATCCAGAGGTCCGGGCGAAGCCAGATCAGGAGGCCGGCCAGGAGCCCGCCGGGCAGGAGGGCTACGGCCAGGTCGCGCAGGGGGAGTTTGCCCAGGGACCACCCCCGAAGGGCCTCCCGCAGGGGCAGTCCCAGGAGAGCCAGGCCGGTGGCCAGGGCCAGTGCAGGGGTCCACTGGTGGGCAAAGAGCAGCCCCGCCAGCACCACCGTCAGGGTCAGGGTGAGGAACCCGTGTTCCCGGGGACGGAGCAGGGTCAGGATCCGGTGGCGCCGGAAGCGGCGTGCTGGATCACATGGCCGACGATCCATTCCAGAGCCTCTTCCTGCTCCTGGTCGGAGATGAGGCCGATGCGTTTTCCGATCCAGGTGCGTTCCACGGTGCCCACCAGGGCCAGCCCCAGGGCCCGTGGAGGCACGGGGACTCCGAGGTCTTCCAGGATGCGGGTGAGCAACTTCAGGGGCTGAAAGGTCTGCTGCTCAAAGACCGCCCGGGGGAGATCCGAGAGGTGCAGGAACTGGAACTCCTCGGGGTATCGGTCCACGAATCGGCGGAGGGTGCGCAGGAAGGCCCGCAACCGGTCTTCGGGCGTCGTTTCCTTCTCCGTGGCCTGGCGCAGTTCCTCAAACAGGTGGGTGCACACCGTGAAAAACACCTGGACCGCCAGGTTCTCCTTGGAACCGAAGTGCCGGAACAGGGTGAGTTCCGAAGTGCCCGCTTCCCGGGCAATCTGCCGGGTGGAGGTGGCCGTGTATCCCTGCTGCCCGAAGAGCCGGAGGGCCACCTGGATCAAGCGCTGATGGGTTCGCTCCTTGCGGGTCATGGTGTGGGCGTTTGTTTACAAGTATACGCCCGGCCACGCAGGGGGCCTCAGGACGCCTGCTCTCGGGGGTTATCGGGTTGCGTAGCGTTCGCTTTCCCGGCGGAGCTGGTGGCTCAGTCGGATCCACTGGTAAAGAAAGGGCAACAGGAAGAAGGGGGGAAGCCCCAGGACCAGGGGCGTGAACCAGGGAGGCAACCGGCCGGTATGGGCCCCCTGCACCAGGCCCCACTGGATCAACAGGAAGTAGGCCGTGAGTTCCACATTCAGGAAGAGGAGGGCCTCAAAGTACCGGTTCAGCCAGTACGCCCGGCGTTCTGGAGGCAACAGCGGGGCGTACAGAAAGAAGGCCGGCAGGTTGAGCATCTCAGGCCAGCGGTTCACCAGCACGAAGCGGAACCGGGCGAGCCCCAGAAGGACCAGGGAAACCAGGGTAAAGCAGAGGGTGATGAAAAGCAGGTGCCCTTTGCCCCCGTAGTCGTCGGCTTCACCCCGGAAGGTGAAGTGAGAGGGGATCTGCCCGGGCAGGCTCCTGTGGGCCTGGACCCAGAGGATCCAGAGCAGGCCCACCCCCACAAGGGCCAGGCCGCTCCACAGGCGTCCCCAGGGTCCGAAGGGCCGTTCGGGCACCCAGGATTCACGGGGACGAGGACCACCCAGTTTCACAACCTGAGTATAGAACCCATAGGGCAGGAAGGCAATGGGTCGCTTTGATCCAGAGAAGGTCGGTGTTCCTTGTGCCCCGATTCGGTTCTGATGCCCCGGCCTGGTTCGGAGTGGGAGAGGTGGGCGGCCAGGGGCTTACAGGGCCAGATAGCGATCCACGCCCATCACGAAGGTCTCCAGAAGGCGGAGGGTGTGTTCAAAGTCCGTGCGGTGCACCAGGGACACGGGCGAGTGGATATAGCGGGCGGGCACGGACAGCACACCGGCCAGCACGCCTTTCCCGGACACCTGGAGGACTCCGGCGTTGGTGCCCCCAAAGAGGGGTTTCTTGAACTGATACGGCACGCCGGCGTCCCGGGCGGCCTGTTCCAGGGCCTGCACCATCCGATGGGGCACCACGAGGCTCTTGTCCAGCCGGGTGATCACCGGGCCCTGCCGGAAGACCGAGGGTTGTTTCTCTTCGGGCACGCCGGGGGTGTCGGCGGCGCCGGTGCCCTCTAGGGCCAGGGCCACATCGGGCTGGACCTGGGGGACCAGCACCCGGGCGCCCCGGAGGCCCAGTTCCTCGCCCACGGAGAAACTGAGCACCAGGTCGTAGGGCGTGGGCTCGGTCAGACGATCCAGCAGGGCCAGGATCAGGGCGCAGCCCAGGCGGTCGTCCAGGGCCTTGGCCAGGAGCAGGTCCGGCTGGATCCGGCGGGGCGGCACATAGGGCACCAGGGGAACCCCGGGCGTGACCCCCAGGGCCTCGGCCTCCTCCCGCGAAGAGACCCCGATGTCCACGAAGAGCTGGGGGAAGTCCACGGCCTTCTTACGGTCCTCGGAGGTGAGCACATGGGGAGGGGTGGTGCCGAGGACCCCCCAGAGGTGTCGGCCGGGTTCGGGGCGGAGTTGCACGAGGGTGCCGGGCAGGATCCGGGGATCCCAGCCGCCCAGGGGCACCACCCGCAGGAAGCCCCGGGCATCCACATGGTTCACCACCAGGCCCACCTCGTCCATGTGGGCGTCCAGGAGGAGCCGCCGGCGACTTCGTCCCTGACGATAGGCCAGGAGGTTGCCCAGGGCATCGGTTTCCACGCGGTCCACCCGGCCCTGGAGTTTCTGGAGCAGCAGGGTACGGATCTCCTCTTCAAACCCTGCCACGCCAAAGGCTTCGGTCAGTTCTTGAATGAGGTCCAGCGGATCCATGATGTCCTCCGGTCTGGTCTTGATTATTATGGGGGCAGGGGAACGGCGGGTCGTTGGTTTCCGGAGGGGCGGCCGATATAATTGGAGCATGCGACGCTTGGCCCTGATTCTCCTTTGGTTGAGTTCCCTTGGCTTATCCCGGGCTGCCTTTGAGAACCTGACGGCCGGACCCGTGTCCGATGCCCTGGGAGGCGCCGTGACCGCCCTGGCCTCTACGCCCGATGGCCTGTACCTGAACCCCGCTGGCCTCGTGCAGCTCCCTCCGCAGGTGTACGCCGCCTACCTCGTGCCCTTTGAGGGGTTGGGGGTGGGCCTCAACAACCTGCAGGCCACCGTGGTGGCCCCGCTGCGTGCGTATACCCTGGCCCTCACCCTGAAGCGCTTTGGCGCCACCCTCCAGAGCGAGGGCTACGACACCGCCTACACCGGTGCCTACGCCGAGGCGGCCTGGACCCTGAGCCTGGCCCGCCCCCTCTCCGACGACATCGCCGTAGGCCTGAACCTGCACTACCTGCAGTTCCAGGAGCCCCGGTTCGGCAACGCCGGCGCCCTGGGCGTGGACCTCGGGCTCCAGATCCGCCTCTACCGACGGTGGCAGTTTGGCCTGGCCGCCCTGAACCTGAATCGGCCCACCTTTGAAACCGAAACCGAGGCCGAAAGGATCCCCGGCACCCTGGCCGTGGGCGTGGCGTACCGGCCCTTCCGATCCGTGCTGACCCTGCTGGAGGTCAAGAAGGACCCCCGGCATCCGGCGACCCTGTCCCTGGGCCAGCAGCTGGGCCTGTGGGGCGATCGGCTTCTGCTCCGGGGGGGCGTAGAACACCAGGGCGAGAACACCTTTCCTTCCCTGGGCTTCGGGGTGCGATGGGCCCATCTGCATCTGGACTATGTGGCCCGGTTCACCCCGGGCCTGCCCCTGACCCACGGCTTCGGCCTGGCGTACCGGAGGTAACCCGTGGTGCTTTTCCTGGTTTTGAGCCTGCTGGCGAGCAATGCGGCCCCATTGCGGATTGACCTGAACCGGGCCACCCTCCAGGAAATCCTGCAGTTGCCCATCGGCGAAGAGGATGCCCGGCGTCTGGCCGCCCGGCAGGGCCGTCCTCTGGAAGAGGTCCTGCAGACCGCCCGCATTCCCCGGGCCAAGGCCGAGAGCCTGTATGTGTGGATCCAGCGCCACGGGCCCCTGCGGAGTTATTACGAACTCGCGGACATCCCCACGGTTCGCCCCGGCGACCTGAAGCGGTGGAAGCCCTACATCGTGATCGTGCCCCTGCGGGAGGGCCGCAACTTCGCCCTCTATGTGGAGCGGATCCGGCAACGGGGGGCCAGCGAGGAGGCGCCCCGGGAGAGCTACTACGACGAATGGATCGGATTCCTTACCGAGCCCATCAATGTCAACCGGGCCACGGTGGACGAACTCTACAGCCTGTATGGCGTTTCCCTGATTGATGCGGCCTCGGTGGTGCGCTATGTGCGGGTGCTCCGGCTCCGGCACGGCGGCGACCTGCGGCGGGTGCCCGGGCTGTCCTACTACGGGTACCGCAACATGCGAAACTTCGTGGCCTATCGGGATCCCCGGCACCAGCGGGTCCGGGGCTGGCTCCACCTGGACACCTACTACAGCCCCTACCTCTACACCGCGGGGAGCAACCTGTACGAACGCATCCAGCAACTGGAGTCCACGGAACCCGGCTCCCTGGATTCGCTGCTCCAGGCAGCGGGCTGGACCGAGGCGCAGATCCAGCGATTCCTGAAGCGCCTCTCCGGTGAACGACAGGAGGCCGAGGCCCTGCAGCACCGGCCCTTCTTCCGGTTCAAAGGACGGTTCAGCCTGTACGGCCGGTACCGGGTGGGATTCCTGTACCGGGAGAGCCCCTATCTGGGGAGCCGTCCCCAGGTCAAGGCCTTCTTTGAACTGGTGAACCTGGGGCCCCTGCGGCGCCTCATCGTGGGCGACTACCGGGTGACCCTGGGGCAGGCGCTCCTGGTGGACAACGCCGAGGAGGCACGCAGCCGTATCCTGGACCGGCCCTACGGGATCTACGGCGATCAGACGAGCCAGCGGAGTTTCAACTTTGAGGGGGTTGCTGCCCACCTCCGGCAGGGTCCCTGGGCCGGCATCCTGTTCTATTCCCTGGCGCCCCGCCACTTTGTGCCCAAGCGCGATGGCACCCCCAACTTCTACTACACCGGCACCTTCATCCCCTCGGCCTTTGAGAACCGGCTGCTGGAGGAGACCCGCGGCGCCTACCTCACCTATGACCTGCCCCTGCCCTGGTTCCCCACGGGCAGCCAGGTGGGCCTGGGGTACCTGCAGATGGACTACCCCGAACCCCTCCAGCCCGACTTCCAGGAGATGGACCTGCCGGGGGACCGGGAGTCCTTTGGCGACGATGCCTCCTTCGTGTGGGTTGGAGGCAAAACCAAACGCTTCTACAGCCTGGACTTCCGATGGGTGCGGGCGCCCCTCTCGGTGGAACTGGAGGCCGCCCACGAAGAACGGGGCGGCAACGCCTTTCTGGCCAAGGGCCGGCTCCAGTTCAATCCCCTGTACTTCCATGTACTGGTGCGGCACTACGAGCCCACCTACACGAACCCCTACATGCGGCCCTTCCAGGAGGACACCCGCTTCGCCGATACCCCCATGGAACGCCCGTACCGGCTCCTGGACCCCCTGTACAGCGAGCTCGCCACCTTTCCTATGCCCAAACCCGAAACCGGCTTCTATGTGGAAACCCGGTACCAGGTGGCCCCGAAGGTGCTCACCCCCCGCACCTATGTGGATGTCTGGCGGGACAACACCGATGGCCTCTGGAACTACCGGATCCAGGCCGAGGTGGAACTCCGGCCGATGCACCCGTTTCGGATCCGACTGAAGCAGAAATGGCAGAAGCGACGGAACCGCCGGAACCTGGGGATCACCGAGTCCTTTACCCGGGAGACCACCCTGCGGATGTATGCCCTGCTGGGCCAGGGGGACTTCGTGGGCTTTGAGGGGCGGTACGGGGCCGTGGACCTCAAGGAGCGGCTCTCCTATCCCGAGGACGAGATCACCGGGGGCTTTGTGGCCGCCAACTTCACCAAGCGGCTCTCGGAGAAGTCCGAGGTGCGGGTGGGCTACATCGTATGGCGCACCAACGGGATGTCCCAGTGGGCCTTTGAGGATACGGGCATTGACTTCCTGTACGGCGACGGCGACAAGTGGTATGTGGCCTGGTTCCACCGGCCCACACCCAACCTGGGCCTGAAGCTCAAGGTGCGCTTCAAGAATACCCGGTTCACCCACACCGGCCTCTTTGGCCAGCAGGCTCACCTGGCTGACGGCACCCCGGTGCTGGGGTTCACCGAGGTGGAACCCTTCCACTCGGTGTCCCTTTTTGTGGACTACAGTTTCTGAGCGCCTCGGGCCAGCGACCGGAGGAGTCACCGTGGACATCGGGGTGGACCTGGTGGCCGTGGCACGCATGGAACGGCTTCTGGAGCGTTTTGGAGACAAGGCGTTAAGGCGACTCTTCACCCCCGCCGAACGCCGGTACTGCCTGGCCCAGCGGCATCCGGCCCGGTGCTTCGCCGGCCGCTTCGCCGCCAAGGAAGCCCTGCTGAAGGCCCTGGGCACCGGCCTGCGCCAGGGCCTCCGCTGGACCGATGTGGCCGTGGAACCCGATGCCTCGGGCCGGCCGACCTACCGGCTCCAACCCCCTCTGCGTCGCCGGCTGGCCGGCCGAACCCCCCGATTGAGCATCAGCCATGAAAAGGAGTACGCCCTTGCCGTCTGCATCCTCAGCCCGTGAGACCCTGGTGATCGCCCTGGGCGGCAATGCCCTCCGGAAAAAGGGCGAGGACTTTTCCGTGGAAACCCAGTACGGCAACGCCCTGCGGTCCATGCAGAACCTCCTGCCCCTGTTCACCGAGGATCGCCACATCGCCATCACCC
>CAZXAO010000008.1:0-9773 GCA_964638465.1 uncultured bacterium
GGCCTGGATCACCCGGTTGAACTTGCTGTGGTCGTAGTTGCGACCGCCCACCAGGGCCAGGATCTCGCCACTCAGGGGATCCAGGGCCACCAGGGCTGCCTGCAGGTACTGGGGAGGGGTGGTGTCGCTCGTGTCGCGCTCCGCCAGGCTGGGGTGCAACTGAAATTGGGCCTCCAGGGTGTCCAGCACCGAGTCCACCACCTGCTCGGCCACGGCCTGGAGCCGGGCGTCCAGGGTGGTGAAGATCTGGGCCCCACCCCCGTACAGGAAGGACTCGCTGTAGTGCTTCAGGATGTACTGCCGCACCATGTCCACGAAGTAGGGACCCACCCGGTATTCCACCTCGCTGGCCGGGCGGATCACCACGGGTTCCTGCAGGGCCTGCTGGTACGCTTCCGCCGTCAGGCATCCGTTGCGATACATCATCCGGAGGATGAGCCGCTGCCGCTCTATGGCCCGATCGTAGTGGCGAAGGGGGGAGTACAGGGAGGGGTTCTTGGGGATGGCCGCAAGCAGTGCGGCTTCGGCCACGGTGAGGCTGTCCACAGGCTTGCCAAAGAAGAACCGGGAGGCCGCCTGAACCCCGTATACCCCGTGGCCGAAGTAGATCTGATTGAGATACCGCTGCAGGATCTCCTCCTTGGAGAACAGCCGCTCAATCTCTATGGCCAGCAGGGCCTCCCGGAGTTTCCGGGTGAGGGTCTTCTCGTGGCTCAGGAACATGTTGCGGGCCAGCTGCTGGGTGATGGTGGAAGCCCCCTGGGCCCGTCGTCGCTGCACCAGGTCCACCAGGGCCGCCTTCAGGATCCGTACCAGGTCAATGCCCGGATGGCTCCAGAAGCGTTTGTCCTCGGTGCTGATGAAGGCGTTGCGGACATGCTCCGGGATGTGCTGCAGCGAAACCATCTCCCGGCGTTCCACATAGAGTTTGGCGATGACCGCACCGTTGCGGTCAAAGACCTGGGAGGCCAGCTTGGGACGATAGGTGGTGATGGTATGGGGGTCGGGCAGATTTCGGCTCAGCACCAGCAGGGTGAGGGCTCCCAGGACGGTGGCCCCGGCAAAGAGGGCCACGCCCAGGAGCACGCCACGCCAGAAAAGGGTTTTCATGCCACATCACCGCCCGCTCAGTACAGGAAGTCCTGAATATTGTACAGAGTGACCCGGGGGGGCAAATCCAGAAGCGCCCGCTGGAACCGTTGGATTTCCGCGAAAATTTCTGTCTCGGAAAGGGGTACGATGCCGTCCTCCTGCACCCGCTGATGATACTCGGGTTTGGCGGGCGGCACGAAGGGCGAAAGATACACGATGTCCTGCCGTTCCCAGGCAGGAAAGGCCCTCAGGAAGGCCACGGTATCCTGGAAGTGAGCCTCCCGGAACCGTTGGCCTCCTGCCCCCACCAGAACGATGACGCCAATGGAAAGGCCCGCGTGTTTGAGCCGCAACAGGAGGTCGTGGGCGGCCTCGGGTGTCTCGGGTTTGTTGAGCCACTGGATCAGGGGCTCGTGGGCGGACTCCAGGCCGATGTAGAGCCGGCGGACCCCCCGCCGGGCCAATTGCTGCCAGTAGGAAACCGGATGGCGTTCACCGGTGAACACATCCAGAAAGGAATAAAAGCCCCGGCTCCAGGGTAAGACCTGCTGGATCCGGGGACCCAGGAAGTCCAGGAGTTCCAGGGCCCGGCGTTCAGGGAGCATCAGGGCGTTGGCATCGGCCAGGAATACAGACCTGCGCAGGGGCAGGGCCCGGCCAAAGAACCGGAGCACGGCCTCCAGGTGCTCGGCCACCTCCTGGAGGGGGCGAACCCGAAAGGGCACCCGGGTGTAGAGATCACAAAAGAGACATTGGTTCCAGTGGCACCCCTGGGTCACCTGGAGCACCAGGGCCAGGTACTGGTCCGGGGGAAGGATGCCGATGGGGCTGTAAATCTCGTGAAACCGCCGGGCGTCCTGGGCCAGGGTGTGGTCGTCGTGGGCCAGCGCCCGCTGCAGGATCTCCTCGGCTTCCCTCCGTGCCCGGTCCGGAGGGAGGGACGGTATACCCGGTAGTGGAGTGGACAGCACCGGCCATCGGTGTCGTTGGGGCCAGACCTCCCGGGCCAGGTCGTCCCGGATCTTCTCCAGCAGGGTCCGGGCCTCCTGGGGGGAAAGGAACCGCCGACGGCGCAGGAGTTGGCCGTGGACGCGGTCCCGCCAGAGCACCATGAACCGGTGGTCCAGGCCCCGCTTGTAGGTCAGGCCGTGGCGAAGGGCGTGGAACAACCGGCCTTCGGCGTCAAAGGAGTACACCCGCTGGCGGTCCAGACCCACGGTCAGGGCGCCGGGTTTGAGGTGCAGGGTGGGGGAGGACATGGGCATCAATAGCCCAGACGGCGTAAAAAGTTCACATCCTTTCGCCAGTGTTTGCGGACCTTGACCCAGAGTTCCAGGTGCACGGGCCGCCCCAGGAAGGCTTCAATCTCCTGGCGAGCCTGGATACCCACCCGTTTCAGGGCTTCGCCCCCCTTGCCGATCAGGATGCCCTTCTGGCTGTCGTGTTCCACATAGATAATGGCCCGGATGTAGTCCTTGCCGCCATGCTCGGGGTCCTGTTCCACGAACTCGTCAATCTCCACAGCCGTGGCGTAGGGAATCTCCTGGCGGTAGAGCTGGAAGATCTTTTCCCGGATGATCTCGGCCACGAAGAACCGCTCCGGCTGGTCCGATACATAGTCCTCGGGGTACAGGGCCGGCCCCTCAGGCAGGTACTGGACCACAAGATCCAGCAGCCGGTCCACGCCGTCCAGTTTCAGGGCGCTGATGGGGACGATCTCCAGGAAGTCGTGTTTTTGGGACCATTCCTCCATCAGGGGCAAAAGGTCCAGTTTCCGAACGGTGTCCACCTTGTTGATCACCAGGATGGCCGGTTTTTTCTTTTCACGGATGAGGTCCAGCACGGCCAGGTCTCCGGCCTTGATGCCGTAGGGTTCCACCATGAAGAGGACCAGATCGGCCTCCTCAATGACCTCACGGACCCGCTGGAGCATGAGTTTGTGGAGTTCGTACTGGGGTTTCTGGAGGTAGCCCGGGGTGTCCAGGAAGATGGCCTGGTAGTTTTCTCCGGTGAGCACGCCGATGATACGGCTCCGGGTGGTCTGGGCCTTGGGGGTGACGATGGAGAGTTTGGTTTGCAAGAGGCCGTTGATCAGCGTGGACTTCCCCACATTGGGGCGTCCCACGATGGCCACATAGCCGGATTTGAACGCCATAGACCTGGAATTATACGCCGATCCCGGGGAAAGGTATCGGTTTGGCCTTCCTGGCCGGGGTCCGGGCTTCCCGGGGTAGGGTTACCCCTGAAGGGGCTTCCACGGGAGGGCTACTGGGGGTAGGATTGTTCCCTGGGTAACACCTGAAATGCCTGTGCTCCCGATCCTGTAGAGCGGCTTCAGCCGTGTCTTTTCAACTTTCTTTGCCCAGAGGAAAAAGGCGGTACCGGGGGACCGCCGTTCAGGAAATCTGGAGTGCGGCACCCAGGTGCCGCTTTTGGAGTGCGGCGACCTGTCGCCGCTTTGGTTGTAGGAAAGCGGTGCTGGAGCACCGCAGTCCAAAACCATCCCCCTGGAGTTCATCAGGGGGTGGCCTCCTTCTTCCCTCCGGGGTCCCCAGGGGATTTTCAAAGAAAATCCCCTGGGGTGAGCCCTGTAGGAGCGGCTTTCGCCGCGACCTGAACTGCGGGAGCGCCGGGTTCCCTGCTCATCGCTCCCTTTCAAGCCCTCCTGTGAGGGTGTTTTCAGGGGTGGTGGTCCGCTCCCGTCCGGAAGGCGGTTAGGTCCTGTTCTCCCCGTGTTCCGGGGTTGGGTTTACCCGCCCTCCACCGGTGGGAAGCCCGGGCGGGGCGTGAAGGAAAGGTCCAGCCGGGGGAACCGCTGGAGCCGCAGGAAAGCCGGGGGCAAGCGGTCCTCGTGCAGGGCCCGGGGCACGATCTCGGCAAAGCCCGGGGCCCGCATGAGGCCGTAGCCGTTGAACCCGGCAAAGACCCACAGTCCCTCCAGGCCGGGATACGGGCCGGCCAGGGGAAATCGGTCCGGGGTACCGCCCAGCAGGCCTGCCCAGCCCCGGCCCAGGCGGGCCCGGTCTATGAGGTCCGGGAACAGGGTGCCCAGGGTGTCGGCCACCTCCTGGAAAAAGGTGGCATCGTCCTGTTCTGGATAAGCGTCGGGCCGGAACGCACCGACCTCGGTGCCGTCGCCCACGATGTACCTTCCGGGGGTTTCCGGAATCCAGTACACGCCGGTATCCAGGTCGTAGAGGCCGACCAGGGCCAGATCCAGGTGCAGGGAGGCCGCCTGAGCCCGATAGGGCTTCAGGGGCAGGGGTTTTTGCAGTGTGCGTTCCAGAAAGCCCGGAGTCCACACCCCCAGGGCCAGCACCACCCGATCGTAGGTTTCGTGGCGATGACGGGTGATCACCCGCCAGCTACCGTCGGACCGGTCTTCCAGGGCCTCCACAGGTTCGTACAGGTGCACCGGGGTTCCCGTGGCGCGGAAAAAGGAATAGAGGGCCAGGGCAAAGGCCGAGGGGTCCACATAGCCGTCCTCCGGAGAGAACAGGGCCCTTTGAAGGTCCCGCGGGCGAGGAAACCCCGGGGGCAGGCCCGGTTGCACCGGGATGCCGGCCTTCTGGACCCGCTGGTTCACCCTTTCCAGATGCTCGGCCGCCCGTGGGCTTCGGGCCAGGCGAACCAGGCCGGTCCTGCGGAACCGAAAGATCCCGTGGGACTTCTCTTCGGCGGTGGCGTACAGTCGTCGGCTGCGCTGGACGGCGTCCAGGTCCTCGTCGTGGTCCAGGAGAAAGGTCAGGATGCCGGCTGCGCGGCCCGTGGTGCCGGCCACCAGGGCATCCCGGTCGTAAAGGGTCACGCGATGCCCGAGAACCTTCAGGTGGTAGGCCAGGGAGAGGCCGGCGATGCCGGCCCCGAGTACGGCCACCCTCATGGGCGAAGACCCCGGGCCATGTGCAGCATCTGATTCCGGAGTCGCCGTCGTTGCAGGGCGATTTTGCGGATGGCGGTCTTTTTGATGGCCTTGTCCAGGAGGTCCCGGGTAGCGTCCGTGGAGCCCTCGTGTCGGCGGTAGTTGTACAGCACCTGGTGCACCCGACCCACGCGGAACCGTTCCGAGATCCGGAGCACCATGTCGTAGTCCTCGGCGTAGTCGCCGAACTGGACCTCGTTGTAGGGGCCCAGGATCTTGAACACAGCGTGACGGAAAAAGCGCAGGGCACCGGCGCCGTCCACCCGCAGAATGTTGTTGCGATCGTACTCCAGGTGTTTGATGGGCTCCAGGGGCAGGGGATGGCCCTCGGGGTCGGTCACCCGATAATAAGAGATGGCCAGGCCCACCTCCGGGTGCCGATCCATGAAGTCCACCATGGCCTCCAGGGTGTGGGGTTCGTAGAAGTCGTCGGAATCCAGCTGGGCGATGTAGCGGCCCCGGGCGTGGCGCAGGCCGAAGTTCAGGGCCTGGGCGATGTTGCCCGGCGGTTTCCACAGGTACCGCACCCGGGGGTCTCGGTCGGCCCAGGCCTGTACGATCTCCGGGGTTCTGTCCCGGGACCCGGCGTCCACCACGATCACCTCAAAGTCCGGGAAGGTGCCCTGAACCACGCTCTGGATGGCCTCCCCGATGAAGTCCTGCCGGTCCTTCACCGGGATGATGACGCTCACGGTCACGGGATAGGCCTCCCGATCCTCGGGTAGGGGATCGTAGGTGCCGTCCAGCAGGGCACCCTGCCGTCGGAGCCACTGTTTGAAGACCGTTTCGTACTCCCGGTCGGCCTCCGGGCGCTAAAAGAGGTAGGCGAAGCTGTCGGACTTGACCAGCCGCTGGAGTTCGTCCTCCCGGGCCCGTTTCTCGTACAGGGGTTCGGCCAGATGGGTCAGGGACAGGCCCTGTTCCAGAAGGCGCAGCCGCAGGTCGTAGAGGGTGGCGAACCGCCAGGGGCGGGCGCCCCCCAGCCGCTGGACGGTTGTCCGCCGAATCAGCTGCACCGGGCCCATGCGGAACCGCTCGGTGATGTCGCCCAGATCGGGCAGCAGGGAGTGGCGCCGACCGTCCTCTGCGTAGTCGCTGTACACCCAGGGGCCCGGGGCCTGGAGAAACCGCTGGAGGGCCTCTTCGGGTAGTTGGATCCCGGGTTCCAGCACCAGCAGCACATCAAAGCGACTCCGGTTCAGGGCGTCCGCCAGACGCTCCGGGGGCACCACGAGGACCTCCGGGAACCGGTGCACCGGGACCTCCACCTGTTCCCGGGGCACCGTCAGCACCAGCGAAAGGGGCAGACTACGGGCGGTAGGTGACACGGTACCGGGGAGATTCCCAGAGGGTGACGGCCGTGAGCCGGTAATGGGGGCCCGTGAGGTGGGGTTTCAGCAGGCGGAAGATCTCGCGCACGAGGTTCTCGGCGGTGGGGTTCTCAAAGAAGTCGTTGAGGTTGGTGCCGTTGAAGCGGTACAAGACCTGTTCCCGCAGGATCCGGTCTATCTTGAGGAAGTCCAGCACCACCCCGTCCACCGGTTCCCCTTCCACCGTGACCTCCACGATGAACCGGTGGCGGTGGGATTCCTCCCGTTCTCCGTCAATGACCACGGAGTGATACGCCCGAAAGAAACCCTGAACGCGCAGTTCCATGGACATGGCCTTCACACATCAAAAATCACCCGGGCGTACCAGCGATCGCCCCGGCGTTCAATGGTCAGCATGTGATAGGTGATGCCCTTGATGCCCACGCGGACCCGATGGCGTTGGGGATCAAAGGGCTCACCCCGAACCGTGCCCTCCAACAGGAAGAGTTCGGGATCCACGGACACCTGAATCTCCCGGCTGATGAAACCCTCGGCGTCAAAGTAGAAGAGGAGTTCCGAGAGGAAGCCGGTGAACAGGTCCTCCAGGGTGGGTTCCTGGAGGGAGACCTGGCGAGCCTGGCGGGGTTGGACCTCGTGGAAGTTCTCCAGCATCTCCTGAAACAGGGCCTGTCCGGCCTCGCGGAACAGGTCCTCCAGGGTGTCCGCTTCCACCTCAATGCCCAGGTCCGCTGTGTGTTCCAGGGGACGGTACGGCATGGAACATTAATGTACAGGCCCCCGGCCCCCGGATAAAGCCTGCCCTCGCGCACCCCTGATCTTCAGAATCCTCAAAGCCCCCGCACCGCCGTATAATCTCCGTGGAATGATGGCCGTTCGGGTGTTCGTCGCAGGAGAGGGGGCACCGCGGAGCCTTCGTCCCCTCTGGCGATCGCTCCTGAGGGACCACCCGGGCCCGGACTTCTCTGATGTCCTGATCCTGACGCCCCACCGGGCTCAGATCCGGAAGAATCGCCGGGTGCTGATGGAGGAAACCCCGGATGCCGCCTTCGTACCCCCCCGCCAGCTGCCCCTGGACGACTGGCTCAAAACCCTTTTGCCTCCCGAGATCACTCCGATCGCCGAGGAGGAACGCCTGCTCCTCCTCGTGGACCTGTTGCTCCAGGACCGGGAACGCTGGACCCCCCTGACCCTGGGCCAGGACCGGCTTCGGCTGCCCCAGGCCCGCCAACTCCTGCGCGTGCTGGACGACCTGCGACTCTGGGCCCTGGATCGCTCCCCTGAGGACCTCCGGAGAACCCTGGACGAAGCGATCGGCACCTATCCCCGGGTGGCCGAACGGGCCCTGGCCACCCTGGACCTGCTGGAGGCCTACCAAAACCGGCTCCGCGAGGCAGGAGTGGTAGACTCTCCGGAGGCACTGCAGGTGCTCCTGGAACGACCCGGTCGGGACACCTCCGGGCTTCGGTTTCTGGTGTTTCAGGGGTTGAGTCACCTGACGCCACTGCTCCGGAAGGTGCTGGAACGCCTGGTTTCCCGGGCTCTGGCTCAGGGGGTCCGGGTGTGGGCTCTCGTGCCTGTGGCCCCACCCCTCCCGGAGCCGCCCTTCCTGCGGTGGATCCGAACCCTACCCGGGGCCGAGGAACACCCTCTGGAGCCCCTACGACACCCCACCCTGGAGGGTCGGGTGTACGGGGCCCGGGTGGATGAACTCCGGGACATGGCCCGGGAGATCAAAACGCTGCTGCTCCAGCATCCCGAACCCCTGCGGGTGGGCATCGTGGCTCCTTCCCTCTATGAGTTGCTCCCCCTGCTGCAGCAGGTGCTCCGGGAGTACGGGCTGGAAGCCGTCACCTATGCCGGTGAGCCCCTGGCCCATACCCCCTGGGCCCGCCTCTGGAATCTGGCCACCCAGGTCGTGCTCCAGGGGTTCCCCACGGACCTGGTGGAAACCCTCCTGTCCAGCCCCGTGTTCCAGGAACCCCGGCGTGAGGACCTCCTGCGGATCCTCCGCCAACGGGTGTCCACGGTGTTGCTGGAAGGCCTGTTGCCCTATCAGGGGCTCTCCCGGCAGGAAGCCCAAACCCTGGAAACCTTCCTGCAGAACCTGCGGAACACCCTGGCCCCGGTGGCCGAAGACCAGCGGTTGGGCCTGAACCGTTGGGGTATCCTGGTCCGCCGATTTTTTCAGCGGTACACCGCTCCCATGCCTCCGGAGGTGGAACAGGCCTTCGCCCGGGCGCTGACGACCCTGGAACGCCTGGAATCCTGGCTGTTGTCCCCGGAGATGTCGGCCCGGGAGTTCCTCCACTTCTGGCAGACCCTGCTGCAGAGTTTGCGTTTGCCGGATCCGGAACGGCCTGAACCCGAACACCCCATCCACCTGATGGGCATGGCCGAGGCCCAGGCCTTTGAAGGCGACCTCCTGTATATCGTGGACGCCACCGAGGATCGGTTGCCCTCGGTAGGCCTGGTGGACCGGTACCTGCCCCGCCGCGTCCGCGAAGCCCTGGGCCTCCCCACCCAGGAACAACTGGCCCGCGAACAGGAGTTCCGGTTCCGGACCCTGTTGACTGCCCCCTTCCAGCGGGTGGTGGTCTCCTATAGCCAGACCGACGACCAGGGTAACCCCGTGTTGCCCACCCTGCTGGCCGATGACCTGTTCCCCCGGGATCTTTCCCCCCGCCGGCCCCGCGAAGTGTTCGCCCGGGGTGCGCTCTCGCCTGCCGAGGTCCCCCACCCCCGGGGACCTGAACTGGCCTTCTTTCCCCCCATGCCCTCGCCAGAGGAGGTAGAACGCTGGCTGGACCTGCGAAACCGGGAGATTCAGATGACCCACCTGGCCCGGCTCGGCAACACCTGTGATTACCGGTGGTACCTGAGACACCTTGTGGGTCTGGAAGAACCTCCTCATCGGGCCCTGCTCCCCCTGGTGGACGAGGGAACCTGGTTTCACCACCTGCTGAAGCGGGTGTTCCAGGAGTTGCACGACGATTTCTTTGAACGGCGACGTTCCCCTTCCAGGGAGGATTTCCTCGGCCGGTTCCGGCACCTTCTGGATCAGGTGCTTCGGGAGCGTCCCCTGGTGCCCGCCGTGAGCGCCTTCCTGCGGAACCGGGCCCTGGAAAAGGCCCCTGATCTCTGGGCACACCTGCAGGAGGAAATCCAGGAGGGGCTCTGGCCCTCGGCCCTGGAACGGCCTGTCCGCCTGCCCCTCCCCAGGTACCAGGTGACGCTCGTGGGCCGGATTGACCGCGTGGATCGGTCGCCCGACGGCCTGCGGTTCCGCGTACTGGACTACAAAACAGGACGGCACAAGAGTGCCAGCCAGGGAGATGCGTCCACCCTGCAGGTTTACGGGTACACGGTGGTCCTGTGGCGTGAGGCCCCCGGGAGCACCCCGTTGAAGCCCCAGATCCTGGCTCTGGGGG
>CAZXAO010000008.1:9783-21724 GCA_964638465.1 uncultured bacterium
CAGAGCGGAGGTTCACGAGAGTCTGGCCGCAACCCAGGATCTGTTACAGCAGCGGATTGAACAATTGCTCCAGGCCGAGTTCCCCCCCACCACCGACGGCTGGCTTTGTCAGCAATGCCCCTTCCGGGAGGTGTGTCCCTATGCCCGGGCCTGAAAATCTCCCTGTTCAGCCCGTGGGCGACCGTCAGGCCGCTCTTCACCCCCGGCATGTGGTGTTCTTCTCGGCACCCGCGGGGTCTGGCAAGACCTCGGTGCTCACCCAGCGGTACCTGGCGCTGGTGGAGGCCGCCCCCGAGCCCGACCAGGCCCTGCGGCATCTCCTGGCCATCACCTATACCCGCAATGCCGCCACCGAGATGAAGGCCCGGATCCTGCACCAACTCCGGCAACAAAAACCCCGGCTGTACCAGCGGGTCCGACACCGGCTCCAGGATCTGCGGGTGAAAACCATGCATGCCTTCTTCCTGGAGCTGGTACAACGCTTCGCAGAGTTCCTGGGCCGGTCTCCAGATCTCCAGGTGCTGGAGAACCCCACCGTCTGGCTGAAGCCCTGGGTTCGCCGGCAACTGGCCCGGGGCGCCCTGGACCCCGCAAGCCCCTGGTATCGGTTCCTGGAGGCCCACGCTGCCTCAGGCCGGTTTGAAGACCTGGTGAGCGACCTGGTGCAGGTGCTGGATCGCCTGCTTTTCCTGAGCGAGTTCTGGCAGGAGGAACCTCGCGAGTTCGTGGTCAGGTCCCGGAATGGAAGGGTCTCGCGACGACTTCTCTGGCCCCTGCTCAAACCCCTGGTGGAGGAGCTCCGGCAGGCCATGGAACACGAGAACCTCATCACTTTTAACGACATGGAACGCCTGGCGTATCACCTGATCTTTGAGGACGACCACTGGTCCGAGGTGCTGGAGTCCTTTGACGAGGCCACCCACCACCTGCTGGTGGACGAGTTCCAGGACACCAACCTGTTCCAGTGGGCCATCCTGCGGAAACTGACGGAAGAGTGGCGCTCGGGTTGGGGAGCCAAGGCCGAGCAGGGGATCCTGCCCACCCTCTTCGTGGTGGGCGACGAGAACCAATCCATTTATGCCTTCCGCAATGCCAATGTGGCCGTGTTCCGCCGTGCCCTCCAGGACCTGGCCAGCGACACCGCCTACCGCGATCGGTTCCAGTGGGTCCAGGTGCGGGAGAACTTCCGGAGTACCCCGGCCATCGTGGGCTTCGTGAACGCCGTGTTCGCCGAGATCCCGGAGGAAGACGAGGGGTTCCACTATGTGCCCTTTCAGGCCCAACGGCAGACCTCCCTGAAGGGCCGGGTGATCCTCCGGGCGGTCCCCGCTGAGGCGTTCCGGTCCGCTCAACCCGGCAAGAAGAGCCAGGTACGGGTTTCCGAGTACCGGAAGGCTGAGGCCCGGGCGGTGGCCCAATGGATCCGCCAGATCCTGGAGAAGGGATGGCCCGTGGAACCCCCGGGGGACGCTTCCCCCCGACCCGTGGAACCCGGAGACATTGCGCTCCTGGTGAAGAACACCACCGGTCTGGACCTCTACCTGAACGCCCTGGAACGTGAGGGGATCCCGGTGGTGCTGACCCGGCAGAACCCTTCCTACCGCCTGCCGGTCTCCCTCCGGATTCTGGGGCTTCTCATAGGTCTTCTGGTATCCCCTGAGGATCCGATGCTCCAGTGGGGCCTGATGTCCACCACCCTGGTCTCTGAAGACCAGCGGAGTGCGTACCTCCGTCAGCGGCTCCTGGGCCGCATACCGGACCAACCGTTGCGGCTCCTGGCCCCCTACCTGAAGGAGCGGGACCGTCGTCCCCTTGCCGAGGTGCTCTGGCAGGTGCTCCAGGATCTGGGGTTTTTCCAGCGCCTCCGGGATCTGGACGAACTCCGATGGGTGCTCCGGGTGCTGGAACGCCTCCGCCAGGCCGAGGCCGAGGGGGCCCTGTGGCACGAACTGGCGGTACGACGCCAGGAGTTCCTGACCGGTTCCCCGTCGCTCCTGGCCGGCCGGAACGCCGTCCAGGTGCACACGGTCCACGGAGCCAAGGGCCTGGAGTGGCCCGTCGTGGTGATTCCGTCGGGCACCTGGAGTGAAGGGAGAAAGGGCGGAGGGTTCGTGGAAGCCCTGCGCCGACAATTCAAAGAAACCCTGACCCCCGAGGGCACCTTTCAGGTCCTGCCCCGGGATCCCGAAGAGGCACGCCAGGAGGAGGAACGCGAAACCTACCGCCTGCTCTACGTGGCCCTCACCCGGGCACGCGATTACCTGATGGTGAGTTTTCCGGACCAGGACCCCCTTTCTCCGTCCGCCCCCTCCATGGAGGCCCTCGTGGCCCTGCTCCAGAAGCCCCCGGAGCGCCTCCAGCACCTGGCCCGCCAGGGGCTTCTGGTGTTTCAACGGGATCCCCTGGCCGAGGACCTCCGGCCCGGGAGCTACCCGAAGCCCGAGCCTCCGGTCTTTCAAGGCCTCCAGCATCCGGAGCCCGTGCCCCTGGAGCCTGTGCCCCGAATCCAGGAAGCCTCAGCCCTCGCAACGGCACCCCGGCTGACGGAACCCGCAGATCCCATCCTGGGTCGGGTGGTCCACGAGGTGCTCCGGGAGGTGTTCCGCCGGGGAATCCTGCCCACAGACCTGGAACTCGCCGAGGGAATCCGTCAACGCCTCCGGGCGTACCGCCTGGAGGTCCGGGACCCGGAGGTGTGGCAGGCCCTGGACCAGGTGAACCGGGTGCTCCAGGGCCCCCTCTGGCCCCGGGTCCAGCAGGCGGAGCGTCGGTATACTGAGTTTCCCCTCTGGCTCCGGAAGCCCGAGGCTGTGGTGGGCCGGGCCGATCTGGTGCTGGTCTTCCCGGACCGTGTGGAGGTGTACGACTTCAAAACCCATCCCCTGGCCTCGGAGGCCGATCTGGAGCGCCTTTTGCAGGCCTATCGGCCCCAGCTGGCCGCCTACGCCCGGGCGCTGAACCTTCTGTTTCAACGACCGGCTCAGGCCTTCCTGGTTCCTACCGCCACCGGGCGCCCCGTGCTTCTGCCTGACCTGTATCATTGACGAAACCCGAAAGAGCGATGGGCAAGGGGAAAGCCGCGAAGAAAAAGGCCAATCCTGCGGATCTCCTGCTCCGGGTGGTGGACCTGCTGGCGCAGGAGGGCCGTCCCCTGGAGGTGGAGGTTCAGCCGCTGCCCCTGAAGGAGCCCGTGCTGGAGCGCCAGGAGGAGGCCGAGGTCCTGAAGATTCCGGTAACCCCCAAAAAGGCCCTGGTCTTCACTGCACGGCCGGCCTTCCAGGCTGTAGGGCTCCAGGACATTCAACAGCTGATCCAGGCCTTCCAGCGCCAACAGGACTTCTGCTGGGTCATGGACCGGGTAGGGCTCCTGATCCGGGATCTCCAGGGGGTGAGCCGGTTTTCCGCCTTCCATCGTCTGCTCCACGAACGGCTCCTGGAACTTCTGAACCTGGATCTCGTGCACACCTTTGACCATCTGCAGGGCCGGGTTCTGCGAATACGCCGGGTGGACAGCCGGGTCCCTGCCCTCCAGGAGCTCTTCCACCGCCAGGTGGGGTTCAGTACCAAACTGGCGTACCTGGAGATTGAACACTACGCCGACCATCCCCTGGTCCAGAGCGTGAAGACCCGGAAGCCCCGGTTTCTTTCGGCGGTGAAGTTCATGGACCTGTTGCCCCTGTTCTCTGGCGACCTGGGGGAAACCCTGCGGCCGGCCCTCAAGGGTTATCAGGCCTTTGTTCTGCCTGTGTGGGATGCGGGCGGCGTCCTGGGGGTGGTGTTCGGAGCCCGAAGGAAGCGCTTGACCCCCCGCGAACGCCAGTTCCTGGAAACCCTGGCCCGGGGGCTGGGCCGGATGTGGCGGTATGTCCAGGTGGCCGAACAGGCCCGGGCCCTGCAGGACCTCCTGAATCGGATCCAGCACCTGTTCGTGCGCACCCTCCAGGGGGCCTCCCGCGAGCAGCTCCTGGAGGAAGCCTTTGATCTTCTGCAGGAGTTGACCGGGGCCTTCAAGCTGGCCTGTTTCCTGGAAGAGGGGGAGGTTTTCCGTCTGGTGGGCCAACGGGGCCTCAGCCGCACCTTCGTAGAGCGCTTTCGTGAGGCCCGCCCCGGCGAGACCCCCGTGCTCCTGGGGGCCCAGAACCGCCAGATGACCGTGGTCCAGCAAACCGGGGAGTTAGACCTCTCCCCCGAGGACCGGAACGAGGGGTACCTCTCCCTGGTGAGCCTGCCCCTGTTTGAGCATCACACCCTGAAGGGCGTGCTCACCCTGCTCTTTGCCCGGCCCTGGCAGGGCACCCCTCAGGTGCAGCAGATCCTGAAGATCGTGGGCCATTTCCTGAGCATTGCCCTGCGCCGCACGGAGCTGGAGGAAACCAGCCGCCACCAGCTGGAGGCCCTCCGCCGCTTCGCCGAGGTTCTCCAGCGTCTGGAGTTCCCGTTTTCCCCGGACGAGCTCGTGGAGAACCTGGTGTCTCTGCTCCTGGAGATGCCCCTCTATCACCATGTAGGCCTCTGGGAGGTGGACCTCCTGCGCCAGGAACTGCAACTCAAGACCTTTCGCGGCATTCCGGTCACGGTTCGGGGGGTGACCCAGTCGCTTCAGAAGGGCCTGCTGGGCCGAGCGGCCCGTACCGGGGAGACCGTCTGGGCCAACGATACCTCGCGCCATCCGGATTTCGTCACAGCCCTGCCCGAGGAGTGGTTTCCCTACTCGGAGATCTGCGTCCCCCTCAGGGACTTCCGGGGCCAGGTTTACGGTGTGCTTCAGGTGCAGAGTCGCCACCGTCGGGCCTTTACCCGCTATGATGTCCACTTCCTGGAGGCCATGGCGGCACTCTTTTCCCTGCTGTACCAGTCCTTTGAACTCCATCAACGGGCTCTGCTCCGCCTCCAGTTCCGGGAGTTCACCCACCGGTTCCTGGAACAGAGCCAGTCCCTGGATTACGAGCGTCTGCTGGAGGAGATCCTGAACACCCTGGAGGAGCTGATCCCCGAGGGTGTCCAGGGCATCCTGGTGTTTCCAGAGGTCCTCCAGCTGGAATGCCGGGACTGGCCCGAGATCCCTGCGGGCCACCGAGTGGACCTCCAGGAGGCCGTGACCTCCTTTTCCGAACGCCTGGAAGGCCCCACCCTGCAGGAAATCCCGGCGTCCTGGAAGGTGCTCCCCGTGACCCGAGCCTTCCGATTGACCCTTCCCGGCGAGTGTCCCCACCGGTATCTGTACCTCCTTCGGTTGCCCCCTACGCCGGTGGCCCTCTTCCTCCTGTGCAGCCCCGGTCCATTGAGTGAGGAGATTCGGGCGAAGTTGACCCGCCTGGCTCCCCTGGCCGCCCGGGCCCTGTACAACGCCCATCGGTACGAACGGGAACGCACCGCCCGGCAACAACGGGAAGCCATCCTGGAGTTCTCTCCCGACTGGATCCTCTCAGTGGATGGAAAGGGCACCATCCTGTACTCCAACTACCGGGCCTTCCAGGCTGTCGGAGAGCCCCCGGAGTCCCTGATGGGCCGAAGACTCCAGGAGGTGGTCCCCTCGTTGCCCCTGGAGAACTACCTGAAGGAACTGGGAGAACGGGGCACCCTGCCCCCCACGGATGTGGCGATCCAGGCTTCGCCCAACGAGGATCCGTATGCCCGATGGAACATCGCCGGCGCCCGCACCCCGGACGGCCAGTATACCCTGGTGATCCGGGACATGAGTGAGGCGCGCAAGGGAACCGCCGACCTTTCCCTGGCCGCCCTGTCCAGTTCCATCACCTATCTGGCCGCAGGCGTGGCCCATGAGGTGAACAATCCGCTGACCGGTGTCATCGGTACCCTGGAGTACTGGCTGAATCGGGGTGGTTTGCCCGAGGAACTGGTCAAGGACCTGGAACGGGCCCGGGAACTGGCCAGTCAGGCCTCCTTCATCGCCCGGGAACTCTTGACCCTCACCACCCCCGAGGACAAGAAGAGGGTGAAACCCCAACCCTTTGATCTGGACCACGCAGTGGACCAGGTCCTGAAGATGTTTCGGTATTCCCTGGTGGACCTGAAGGTGGACCGTCGCCAGCGGGCCGAACGGCCCATCTACCTCTGGGGGTATGAGGGGGAGATCCAGCAACTCCTGGTCAACCTCTTGCTGAACGCCCGGGATGCCATCCGCATGAGCGGCAAGGGTGGCCGCATTGAAGTGATCACCGATGTGGAACCCGGTGTGGACGGAGATTACGCCCTGCTCATCGTGGCCGACGACGGCCCCGGGATCCCCGAGGAGATCCTTCCCCGGATCTTCGCCCCCTTCTTTACGACAAAACCCCAGGGACGGGGTACGGGCCTGGGGCTGGCCCTCAGCGCCAAGATCGTCCGGGAGCACGGAGGCACCATGGAGGTGGACACCGAGGTGGGCAAGGGAACCCGCTTCATCGTCCGCCTGCCCATGAAGCCCGTGGCCCGGCCCGAGGGCCCCCGTAAGGACCAACCCAGCGTACTCATCGGTGAGTTTGAACCCTTCCTGAGCCGGAGCCTGCTCCCTCGCCTCCAGAAAGAGGGGGTGTATGTGGATGTCGTGACCGATGGCCAGGACTTCATGGAGTATGCCAACAGCCGGAACTATCAGCTGATCATCGTGAACACCAGCCTGCCCGACTTTTGCCTGGATACCTTCTATCGGTGGCTCAAGACCCACCGCCCGGAGCTGGTAGACCGGCTCGTGATCCTGGTGGATGAGATCCCCCGGCCTCAGGTGCTGGAGGGTCTGGAAGAGGACGGCGTGATCTTCCTGTTGAAGCCCATCCACCTGGAACTCTTCCTGTTCACCGTGTTCTCCCGCTTCTACATCCACTTCCTGGACAAGCGAATCCAGGCGATCCAGGAGTGGAAGGCCCGTCAACAGCAGAACCTGCAGCAGGAGGAACCCCCACACCCGGAAACTTCTGAGGAGACCTCCGAGGCGTCGTGAGGTTTCCCAGGGCTTTGCTGCGAACCCCACGAGGTGCCGCCTGGTATCTGGTGCACCGGGTCACCGAGGAGGGGGCATGGCTCGGCCGACTGGTGGTGGCCGTACTGGATCACCTTCCCCGGGGCCAGCCCCGACAGCAGGCCACAGAACTCGCCTACGGCACCGTGAAGTGGACCCTGTACCTCAACTGGGTGCTGCAGCAGACGGTGCACGGAGGCCTGGCTCGCCTGGATCCCCGGGTGCGGAGCCTCCTGCGACTGGGGGCGTACCAGGTGCTCAAGGGCCGGGTACCGGCGTATGCGGCGGTGCACGAGACCGTGCGACTCGCTCGCCGGGCCATCCCGGAGGCCACTTCCCTGGTCAATGCCGTTCTGCGTCGCCTGAGCCAGGGGGTGCCCGAGGCTCCCCATCCCTGGATCGCCTGGTCTGTGCCCCGCTGGCTCTACCTTCGCTGGCAACAGCGATGGGGGGAGGAACGACTCCTCCAATGGCTGCGGTATTACCACTCGCCGCCGCCCCTCTATGTCCGGGTGAACACCCTGCAGGTCGCCCGGGACACCCTCCTTTCCTATCTCCAGGCTCGTGGGGTGCAGGTGGAACCCGTGTCCTGGCCCCCGGAGACCCTGAAACTGGACCGCCACCCCTGGGAGATCCCCGATCTGCCGCCTTCGTGGTACTATGTGCAGGATCGGGCCACCCAGGCCCTGGCCCACCTGGTGGCCCCGGAACCCGGCCAGTGGGTGGTGGACCTGGCGGCGGCACCCGGCGGCAAGGCCACCCACCTGGCCGCGCTGATGGGAAACCAGGGTCGGGTGATCGCCGTGGACCTTCACGCAGGCCGGCTCCAGACGCTCCAGCGGGTGGCCCATCGGCTCCAGGCCTCCATCGTGCGCCCCATACAGGCCGACGGTCGCACCCTGGCCCTCCAGAGGCCGGTCCATCGGGTCCTCCTGGACGCTCCCTGTACGGGCCTTGGAACCCTGCGGAGGAAGCCCGAAATCCTGCTCCGCCTCCGGCCCGAGCGGATTCATCATCTGGCGCAACTCCAGAAAGAACTCCTGAGGAACGCTGCCCGGCTTCTCGCCCCCGGGGGCCGCCTGGTCTATGCCACCTGCACCACCGAACCCGAGGAGAACGAGGCCCAGGTGGAGGCCCTCCTCCGGGCCTTTCCCGGACTTCGGCTGTTGCCAGCCCCGGACCTGGTCCCCGCCGACTGGACCGAGGGGCCCTATTTCCGGTCCCGCGGCCCCGAGCACGACTGCGACGAGATCTTCGGTGCCGTGCTCTTGCATCCGGGTTAACGCTGCGGTTATCATTGGCCTCTGAAAGGAGGTTCCGATGAGAGCCTTAAAGCCGTTTGCGTGGGGAATTGGGGGGGTGGGGTTGCTTCTGCTCTTGACCGGATGTATTCAGCCTCCGGAATCCCCTCAGGCCGGTGTTCTCACCGGTCGGGTGCTTCGCCTCCAGCAGGAAACCGCCATTGAGTCCGTCAAGGTCAGCACCATCCCACCGGTCACCTACCGCTACACCGACGCCGACGGTCGCTTTTCCCTTTCCCTGTGTCCCCGGACCTACGAACTCGTCCTGCAAAAGGACCCGGTGGTCTTCCCTCCGGAGACCCTGGTGGACGCCCAATGGGTGGACACCCTGGTGGACACCCTCACCCTGGACACCACCCTGCTACGGTACACGGCCATCACCGTGGTGGAGAGCGTGGAGGTCTTCCCCGATACCTCCCTTCCCGGTCTGGAGGTCCAGGAGAACGAGACCACCGATCTGGGGGACCTGAAGATTGCCGTGGTGGATAGTGCCACGCTGACGGCCGACACCCTGGTGGACACCCTGCAAACCCTCTGAAGGAGGCCATGATGCGCAAGGTTTCGGTTCTCGTTGCGGGTCTTGCCCTGTTCCTGGGCGGGCTCTGGGCCGGGGAGACCGGCAAGATCGTGGGCCGGGTGACCGATGCCCAGACCGGGGATCCCCTGCCCGGTGCCAATGTCTACCTGGAGGGCACCACCTACGGCGCAGCCACCGATGTGGACGGGTTCTTCATGATCCTCAATGTGCCCCCGGGCACCTACAATGTCACCGCCAGCATGGTGGGCTACGCCCCCATGACCCAGAAGGGAGTGCGGGTGATCGTGGACCTTACCACCGAGGTCAACTTCCAGTTAAAACCCGAGGCCATTGAGGTGGAACCCGTCGTGGTGGTGGCCCGGGAGCCCGTGGTGCGCAAGGACGCCACCTCCACCCTCATCGTCACCGATCAGAAGGAACTCCAGACGCTGCCCGTGGAAGACATGGGCCAGGTGATCTCCATCAAGGCCGGCATCACCCAGGACCCGGGCGGTGGCATCCATGTGCGGGGCGGCCGCTCCAACGAGGTGGCCTATTACCTGGACGGGATCCCCATCACCGACCCCTACCTGTCCAGCCAGGGGTTGCAGGTGGCCACGAACACCATCAGCCAGCTGGAACTGGTGGCCGGGACCTTCAACGCCGAGTACGGCAATGCCATGTCTGGCGTGATCAATGTGGTCACCCGCGAGGGCGGTCCCCGGCTCCAGGGCCAGATTGAGGCCTACAGCGGCGATAAGGTGTCCACCCACAGCGACTACTTCCCCCATGTGGATCTCGTCAATCCCCTGTCCAACAAGAGCCTGCGGTGGAGCCTCTCCGGTCCCCTGCTGGGCACAAGGGTCCGATTCTTCCTGGGGGGCACGGTCGTGAAGGACGAGGGGTGGCTCTTTGGCGTCAACAAGTACCTGCCCACGGACACCCAGTACGACAGCACCGGCAACGGGGACGGTTCCCTGGTGTCCATGAACCCCCGGGAAACCTACCAGGTGACGGGCAAGTTCACCCTGCCCCTCACCTCCAGCATCAAGATCAACCTCACCGGGGTCTACGACGACCGCTACTGGCGGGAGTACAACAGCATCGGCGAGCACCGGCTCCTGTGGGAGCCCCTGGCCAACCCGCACCGCTTCCGCCGGGCCTACACCGGGATCGTCTCCTGGAACCATGTGCTCAGCCCCACGCTGAGCTACTCGGCCCGGTTCGGCTATGTGTACACCCAGTATCGCAGTTTCGTGTACGAGGACTACTACTGCCCCTGCTACCACTTTGGTTACTGGGGCTACTTCATCTCCGAGCACCGGTTCTACGAGGGCGGGGTGTCCCGAAGCTGGTTCAAACGCTACACCCGCAACCTCACGGCCCGCTGGGACCTGAGCTGGCAGGCCAACCGGCATCATTTCCTGAAGACCGGTCTTGAGGCCATTCGCACCACGGTGCACCGGTTCAGCATGTATGTGTCCAATCCGGATACCACGCCCCCGGCCCTGCCCATCCGGGACACCCTCTACGATCTGAACCAGTACACCCACCATCCCGTGCAATACGCCGCCTATGTGCAGGATAAGATGGAGTTCCGGGACCTCATCGTGAATGCCGGGATCCGGGTGGACTACTTTGATCCGAAGTGGAAGGTGTGGAACGATGACCTGGCCCCCTCGCCCATGATCTGGGCCGACACGGTGCACCCCTTCCCGGGGTACCGGCCCGTGGACCCCAAGTGGCAGATCTCGCCCCGGCTGGGCCTGGCCTTCCCGATCTCAGAGACCGGCGTGTTCCACTTCTCCTATGGCCACTTTTTCCAGATCCCGCCGCTTTACTACCTCTATCGGAACTCCGAGTTTGAGTGGGCCTCCAAGGCCAACCGCACGGTGATGGGCAATGCCGATCTGAAACCCCAGCAGACCATCGCCTACGAGGTGGGCTTCAAACAGGCCATCGGCGACCACTTCGGCGTGGAGGTCACCGGCTACTACAAGGACATCCGGAACCTGCTGGCCACGAAACTCATGCCCTCCCTGGTGCAGGGCGACCACTACATGACTTACATCAACAACGACTACGGCAATGTGCGGGGCGTTTCGGTCTACCTGAAGGTCCGGAATCTCGGGTACCTTTCGGCCGAGGTGGACTACACCCTCCAGGTGGCCGAGGGGATCAACTCCTATCCCCGGGATCTGTTTGCTGACCTGCGGAACGGCGTGGAACCGCCCCGCAAGATGGTTCCCCTGGACTGGGACGAGCGGCATCGCATTAACGCCACGGTGTCCTACACGGTTCCCCGGAACTACGGCATCAGTCTGCTGGCCTCTTACGGCAGTGGCCTGCCCTACACCCCCACGGACACCACCGGCAACTTCCGGGGCGAGTTCAACTCCGCCCGGCGACCGGCCCACTTCAATGTGGACCTGCACGCCTTCAAGGAGTTCCACTGGGGCGGCCGGATCCTTCGCCTGTTCGCCAAGGTCTACAATGTGCTGGACCGCATGAACGAGCGGTATGTCTACACGGATACCGGCCGGGCCACCCACACCTACATGACTCGTCCCACCGCCGATCCGGGCTACTACAAACGCCCGTATTACTTCAGCCCGCCCCGGGAGATCCGCCTGGGCCTTTCGGTGAGCTTTTAAGGGCGAAAGGAGACCATGATGAACCGCACGCTTCTCGGACTCTTGACTCTGGTTCTGGTGGGGGCTGCGTGGGCCGGCGTGCCCGGTCAGAAGCACCTGCCGGAATCCGTGCACCTTACGCCGGAGCAGGCCGGCAAGGGCGCCACCGTGGGCCTCAAGGGGGCCCCGGCCCGCAAGTACGGCATCCACGACGGCAACAAGATCCGCCTCAAGTTCTTTAACCACGGCGCCATCGCCGGACCTGACCGCGTGGATCCCTGGCCCCGTCTGGAATGGCCCGCCTACTCCGGCCACGAGTACCTCTACGAGATCGGCCCCATGATCGGCGCCCGCGTCAAGGGCTATAATCCGGCCACCGGCGACTCCGTGTGGATCTCCATCGTGGATGACCCCATCCAGGACGGCGGCGACGAGGACTTTGAACCGGTGCCCGGTTTCGCCCGCGAAGATCAGCCCATGCTCGCCTTCTCTAACCGACCTGAGACCTGGCCCGAGGTCTGGCCCCCCTATG
>CAZXAO010000009.1:0-20085 GCA_964638465.1 uncultured bacterium
CCAGGGCGATGGGGCCGTGTTTCATTTCGCCGGCCGCATAGCCGATGGCGTGGATGTAGGAGATTTCCTTGAGTTTCAGGGCTCCCTCCAGGGCGGTGGGGAAGTTGATGCCCCGGCCCAGGAACATAAAGTTGTTGAAGGTGTGGTACTTCTCGGCCAGATGACGGATCTTTTCCTCCTGGCTCAGGATGCGCTCCATCTTGCCCGGTAGGGTTTTGAGTTCCTGCAGGTACTCCTGGGCCTCCTCCTCCGTGATGAAGCCCTTGAGGGTGCCGAGTTCCAGGGCCAGCAGGGTCAGGATCAAGAGCTGGGCGGTGTACGCCTTGGTGGAGGCCACGCCGATCTCCGGGCCCGCATGGATGTAGATCACATAGTCCGACTCCCGGGCGATGGAGGAATCCACGACATTGACGATAGAGAGGACCTCCAGGCCCTCCTCCTTGGCCATCCGGATGCCCGAAAGGGTGTCAATGGTCTCGCCCGACTGGCTGATGGCCACCAGGAGTGTCTTATGGTCAATCACCGGGGACCGATAGATGAACTCCGAGGAGAACTCGGCATCGGCCGGGGTGCGGGCCAGGAACTCCAGCAGGTACTTGCCCACCATCCCCGCGTGCAGGGAGGTGCCGGCGGCCTGGAACAGGATCTTGGACTTGTTCAAAAGGAGCCGCCGCAGGTTGAAGTCCTTGAGCAGGGTGAATTCGTTCCACTTGAGATAGCGTTCCAGGTTCTTGCGAATGACATCGGGTTGTTCGTGGATTTCCTTGTGCATGAAGTGGGGGTGGCCGTCCTTTTCCACCATGTCGGCGTCCCATTCCACCAGGCGGATCTGTTTTTCCACGGGATTCCCTTCAAAGTCGGTGATCTCGTAGCTCTCCGGTGTCAGGATGGCCATCTCGCCATCCTCCAGGACGATGATGCGTTTGGTGTGGGAGAGCAGGGCCGGGATGTCGGAGGCCAGCAGTTTTTCCTTTTCTCCCACGCCGACGATCAGGGGGCTGCCCTTGCGGACCCCGATCAGGAGATCGGGGTTCAGGGAGGAGACGATGGCCAGGGCGAAGGACCCCTCCAGGCGATGGATGGCCTTTCGCACGGCATCTACCAGGTCGCCCTCGTAGTATTCCTCAATGAGGTGGGGGATCACCTCGGTGTCCGTGTCCGAGGAGAAGGCGTGGCCCTTTTGCTGGAGTTCTTCTCGGAGTTCGGTGTAGTTTTCAATGATGCCATTGTGGGCGACGGCGATCTGGTGTTTGCAGTCCACATGGGGATGGGCGTTTTCGTCGTTGGGTCGGCCGTGGGTGGCCCAGCGGGTGTGGCCAATGCCTACATGGCCTTCAATGGTGGCATTTTCCAGGAGTTCGTACAGGGTTTTGATGCGCCCGGCCTTTTTGCGAAGGAGGAGTTTGCCCCGATGGATGGCGGCGATGCCCGCCGAATCATAACCCCGATATTCCAGTTTTTCCAGCCCCACAAGAATGACGGAATCCACATCCTTGGGGCCGATATAGCCAACGATACCGCACATGCAGAGAACCTCCTCAGCGGGTGATGCCGGAGGGGGGACTTGAACCCCCACGGGATTCTCTCCCAGCGGATTTTGAATCCGCCGCGTCTGCCATTCCGCCACTCCGGCCCATGTCCACGGGTCTGGCGCTGGATATTATATGGCGTGGGCCGAAAAAGGGGGCGGCCGCGCCGACGGCGCGGCCGCCCCCCAAAGGCTTAGAGGCTCCGCTTAGCGCTTTGCCGGCACCTCTGGATTGGCCCCAGGTTCGGGCACGCCCGGTGCCACGGTCGCCCGGGTACCGCAGGGGTTCGGCGCCGGCCCCTGCTCGTACAGGTAGGTCGCCAGATACTCCAGGTCGTGAGGCGTGACCGCACAATCGTGGTCGTTGTCCCCCGCATACAACGGATTGGGAGCGGGCCCGTTATGGAACAGGTAGTTGGCGAGGTACA
The DNA here is from genome assembly GCA_964638465.1 of uncultured bacterium. Classification (GTDB taxonomy): domain Bacteria; phylum Hydrothermota; class Hydrothermia; order WGAB01; family WGAB01; genus WGAB01. The sequence continues at coordinate 1,957 of CAZXAO010000009.1, forward strand.
CCAGGTCCTGGTCGTTGACGACACCGTCGTGATTCGCATCGCCGGGCAGGAAGGAGACCTGCCAGAAGAGGGTGTTGTAGGGGTCGTACTCATGGGCTTCACCGGCGAAGGGTCCGGTGGCATCCACGAAGGTCACCTGGCCGGAGGAGATGGTTTTGGCGACATTCACATAGCCACCCCAGGTGTTCTCCGGGAAGTGGGCTTCTGGGACTGTGAAACTTCCGGTGAGGTTGAGGAGGAGCAGCCGTCCGCCTGGGGCCGAGTTCCGGAAGGTACACTGGCTGAAGGCGTGGTTGGGGTCCAGGGAAGTGCCAAAGAGCCGAATGCCCGCAGCGTCCATGTACTCAAACACGGTATGTTGTGCGGAGAGCAGGGATCCCGAGAAGAAGGTGAGGGCATAGTAGCCCGAGCCCGCGTGGGTGACGGTGTCGGGGGCCGAAGGGCTGCCGATGGCCGTGAGCACCCCTCCTGCCCGGATCCGGGCCTGGGTGCCGTTGCCCAGGTGCAGCGCACTGCCCTGGGAGCCCAGTTGAAGATGACCGTGGACCACCAGGGAGTCGCCGGTGCACCAGAGGGCCCCCTCTGAGGGTAGCGTCAGCTCGGCCCCGGAGGACAGGAACAGGGTACCTGCAACCCGCAGGGGAGCCGGTCCTTCTACGCTCACGGGTTTGTTGTTGATCCCATCGCCGATCCAGAGGTCGTGGAACTGGAACCCGGTGTTCTCCAGGTGCAGCACGGCGGCCGCCGGGCCGTACAGGGAGAACCGCCCTGCGGAGACGCTCACCGTGGCCCCCGATTTCAGGGTGAACCCGGTGTTGAGGTCCACATTCCCCTGGATCTGAAGGTCGCTCCCCGGGGTGCACAGCAGGTGTCCGTAGGTGCTCGTGGAGTCACTCTGGTAGTGGAGGTCCAGGAGGCCACTGCCCTGAAAGGCCAGGGTGTCGTTGACGAAGAGGTAGCCGTCCGTACCATCCAGGAACCCGTCCGCTGTGACCCAGGCGTTGGCCCCGTCGGCCCTGACCCGAAGCGTGTCCTCGGGGTAGAGCATCATCAGGGTCCCCTGGATCACCAGGGCGCTGTCGGCGTGGATGGAGGCCAGGATGTCCAGCGAGTGTTGGTTCAGGAACAGCCGGACACTGTCCCCGATGCGGAGGTCGCTCAGGACCTGCACATCCGAATCCAGGGTGAGGTCCACGGGGTTTGCGCGTCCAGGCGGGGCGGTGGGGCCCCCGGCGGCTTTGGCCCAGAGGTTGCCCTTTCGGACGATCCACCGGCCAAAGCGGTTCCCCGTTGCCATGTCCACCTCTACGCTGGGGCTCTGGAGCACAAACTCCACCGTGTACCCGGGAGCAGGGTTGAAGTGGTCCACGGTGTAGTCGATCCAGCCGGAATACTCGGGATCGTCCAGGGAGGTGCGGAGGGTACCGGCCTGCAGGTGCAGTACGGAACCGTCCAGGTGCACGCCCCGGCATACGATGGTCCCCCCGTTCTGGGTGAACACCGACGCCGACGGCCCGCCCAAGTTGCCCATGAATTCCAGCACCCGGGAGAGGGTGAGGTCGTGCCCCTGGGTGTTCAGGTCTCCATCCTCGTAGAGGCCCGCCGCCGTGGCCGTCAGATCGCTGTCCAGGTAACCCTGTCCCCCCATGAACGCAACGATGCCCAGGGAATTGCCTGGCCGCTGGGTGAGGTGGTGGTCGCCGTTGCCCCAGAAGATGAGCACGGGACTGGGGGCACTGAGACCATGGTCCTCGTGCACCTGGCCCCCGGTCTCGGTCCAGTTGCCCATCACCACCAGCCTGAGGTGCGGGTCGTCCGGGAGGTCCAGGGTTCCCGCCTGCAGGAGCACATCTCCGTGGACCCAGTCGGGTTCATCAGGGTAGCGGTTGAGGGGGAGCAGGAGGGTACCCCCGTTCAGGACCAGATCGCCCAGAATGACCAGGGTGTCCCGTTCAGGCGCAAATGCCAGGCCGTTGCCGCCCTTTTCCACCTTGAAGTGGTAGAAGCTCAGGTCGCCGGAGGTGGTGTCGTAGATCACCTGGGTCAGGTTGCCCACGAAGGAGAAGGTGCTATGGCCCGGCAGAAGGGTTCCGTTCGGTCCCACATAAAGGTTGCCGGAGAGGCGGATCTCCGGAGCGGAGGTCCCGGCATCCAGGGTGCCCTTCAGGTTCAGGTGGGTCAGGGAATTGGGATTGGTGATCCACAGACGGGCCTGATCGCTCCTCAGGGTCAGGGTGCCGCCCTCTTCCACTTCAACATTGCTGTCCGCATAGATCCGGAGGGAGTCGCCGTTCAACAGCCCTCCGGAGGTCACCCGGACCACCTGGGCGTGGACGGCGAGATCCGCCCGGGCTCCCTGGAAGACCCCCTGGGAACCGAAGACGGTGAGCCGGGGCAGCACCAGGCTGTCCACCAGGACCACCGGGCGATACACGAGGAGGGGCATCGGCAGAGGGGTCGTGCTCCGGAAGGTGCCAGAGGCGTTCCCCATGGCCTCCAGGAAGACCACGCTCCCCGTCTGGAGGAATTGGCCGGTGTTGTCAAAGTCACCGTAGAAGGCGATGCTCTGGTAGGACCCCGGACCCACGAAGAGGCCCTGGTTCTGGAAGTCTCCCCACACCGCCAGGAGCGCACCGCTGGTGTCGTGGAACATGCTGCCGGAACCCACCGCGAAGTTGCCCAGGACCTCCATGGGTTGCTCGGTGCCGAGTACAAAGGCACCCGACGGCAGGGTGAAGTTGTGGAGGACCCACAGGGTATCGCCGTTGCGGGGCAGGGAAACCGTGCCCGCTCCCTTCTCCACGGCAACATCGTAGAACTTCAGGGTGCCCCCCAGCGTATCCTGGATCCACTGGTTCTCTCCGCCGCTGAAGCGGACCAGGCTGTGGCCGGGTTGCAGGACACCACTGGCTGCCACCCAGAGATCCCGATTCAGGGTGAGGGTGGGCCGGAAGGTATCGCCCACCGCCAGGGTGCCCGCCAGGGAGAGGGCGAGCGTGCCGTAGCCGGTGAGGTAGAGTTCTGCCTGGTGGCTGTTCAACTCCACGGTGCCGTTCTCGCGGATGTCCAGGAGACCCGCCAGGGTCCAGAGGGAATCCCCCCGATAGAGGCCGCCGTCGTACACCACCAGCAGCCGGGTGGCCTCCACGGTGATCCCTGCGTGGCCGCCTTCAACGGTGCCGAAGACATGGAGCGAGGGCACCTCCAGACCCGAATTGATCCGGAGGGTGCTGCCGTTCCCCACTGCGAGGTCCGCGGGGAGCGGACTCGTGGTGTAAAACTCCTGGACGATCCCGCTGCTGTCGGCCACATAGGCACCGTTGACATTGGGGAGATCAGGAAGGACCCCCAGATTCGTAAAGTCCTGATGGAACGCGATGGTGTAGCCGTGACCCGGGCCGATGAGGGTCCCCTCGTTTTGCAGGTCGCCGTGCACGGAGAGGAAGGCCGTCTGGGTGTCCACCAGGGTCGCCCCGGCGCGGATCCACAGGTCGCCGTGGACCCTCAGAGAGGAGCTCTGGAGGGTCAGGACAGCCAGGCTGTCCAGGATCAGCTGGTGGGTGGACGCCGGGGAACCGCTGATCACCGGTTGGTGGGGAGCCCAGCCCGGGATCCGGGTGTCCACCGTGTCGCTGGGCACGATGTGGCGGACCCAGTTGAGCGGATCCTGCCAGTCGCTGGAGTTCTCCCCGATCCAGGTGCCCACGGGGAGCCGCTCCATCCGGACGGTGTAAGCGATCGTTTGCGGGAGGGTGGATGCGTAGGGCTTCACCACCGCCAGGGGATACCAGCCGGAGGCATCGGGAGTGTACACGAACCCGGTGGCAGAGTATCGCAGGGCCTGCGACCGGCTGTAGTACCCCGCGGTATCCGGGAACAGGTAGAGGTAGGCGGTGCCCCCGGAGCGATCCAGGCTGAAGTAGTAGGTGCTGTCGGCGTAAAGGTAGCACTCGTAAAGGTCCAGGATTTCGCCCGAGGCCAGGGTATCCTGTCGCTGGGCCAGGGCGCCGGCCATCAGGTGATCCCAGGAATCGTCGGCCTCAATGGTGAAGTCCTGAGGGTCGGAGGCCCAATAGTACACGGCGGCGGGGTACAGGGTGTCCTCGCCCACATTCCAGGGCATCACCACGAAGTCGGTGTTGCCTGAACCGTAGATGCTCCAGCGGGCCAGGACGGAAAAGCCCGAGTCACTGCGGACATAGTCGGTGTAGAGGTAAAGGTCGTAGTCGTCCGAGGAAGAGGAGGGCAGGATACCAATCGCACCGGCGTAGTAGAAGGGGCGGATCCAGCGAAAGCCGTCGGAGTTGGGATAGGCCCCGTTGCCGGGGGTGGGGGGTGGGGTTCGGACCACAGGGGCATCGCTCTGGAGGGTTGGCGGGTTCCATACGAACTGGTGCTGGTAGAAGTTGTCGGTCTCGTTGGTCTCGTCCACCTCGTTGAAGAGGTCCAGGGAGTCGCTCAGGGTGTGCCGGCCTCCGCGGACCCGGTAGGGTCCGGAGTTCCTGAGGACGGCGTAAACATTGGGCCACATCTGGGGGGTGTAGAAGGTGAAGAGGGGCTCGTTGTCCAGGTACACCCGTCCTGCATGGGCAGGGGCCAGGCCGGGCCCTTCGTTCCAGTAGTTGAGATTCAGGTAGGTGGCCAGGGAGTCGCCCCAGAGGGTGTCCGTCAGGTGCACGGAACCAGGGCCGGCGTCGTTGGTATCCCGGGGCACGAGGGCGAAGTCCCAGCCCGCGGGGGGAGCGTCGGCCACCAGGTTGGGCAGGAACTGCAGGGCACCGATCCGGGTCGCCCACTGGTTGTTGCTGGTGGCATACATGCCGTAGATCCAGAGTTGCCACGGATTGCTGGGGTCCGGGGCCGCATCAAAGTAGTCGCCCCAGCGGTTGCGTCCGTAGCCGTCTCGGCGCTCGTAGGCGCCTTCCCCTTCCTTGAGCCAGGTGGCGGAGGTGGGACCACTGGCTCCCTTGTTCCAGGCAATGAACCGGAGCCCTGCATAATCACCGTGGCCGGAGGAGGCGGCGGCGAGCACCAGGTTGCCGTAGGGATCCATCACCACGGCGGGGTAATAGAAATCCGAGTACGCAATGCCCCAGCGGGGATAGTCCACCACGACCTCGGGGGTGGAGGGGTTGATCACCAGCCATCGGAGCGCCGAGCGGTCACCATCCCCTGCCCAGGTGGCCTTTTCGGTAAAGGAGGCGTACAGGCGGTCGTTGTAGAAGTACACAGGCCCGGAGATCCGGCAATCGCCGGTGTTCAGGTGCACCGTGTCGCCCAGCTGCTCAGCCGGGGGAGGCGGCGTGTACGAGGACACCGAGAGGGTGGCGAAACGCGTCAGGCCGGGGGTGTTGCCGGCCGTGTTCACTTTCCACAGGGTGACCTTATCCCAGCCGTAGCTCTTGGTGTTCAGGAGGTACTCGTCGGAGGTGGCGGTCCAGCCTTCGGCGGGATGGACACTGAAGGCCTTGGTGCCGTCCTCGTTGTACAGACCCGTGAAGACGGTCCAGGTGCTGTAGCCGCCACTGTACAGTTCGCTCTTGTAGCCGATCCATACGGAGGCCGTCTGGAAATACCCGGTGGAAAAGGAAAACTGGTTCGCGGTCATGATGACCGCTTCCTGGTTGAAGCCGAGGGCCGGAAAATCAGCCCAGGTGCCCGAGAGGTTGGCGTCCAGTTTGTGGGTGGTCCAGGTGCCGGTGGCCGTGGAATCGTCGGAGACCGCCACCAGGAAGTAGGACTCCTGGCTGGAGGCGTTCAGGGCCAGGGCCACCAGAACGAAGCGCTTGTCCAGGGGATCAAAGACCACCCGGGGATCAAAGATGGTGGACGGCGGATTCTGGTTGGCAAAGAAATTGGCCAGGGTGTTGGAATACAGCAGGGTGCCGTTCTTGTCGTAGATCTGGAGGGTGCTGTTCACCACCACCGCCACCTCTTCGTAGCCCACCGCGATGTCCGGGTCGGCTGGAATCCATCCGGTATAGGACACGCCGGGAAAACTGTGGATGATCTCCGGCGGGGCGGATCGGGTTTCCGGGACCTTTCCCGGGGTTCCGGGAAGCCCGGGCAGCCGTTGGAGCCGCCGCAGGGAATCCAGCGGAATCTCGGTGCCCATGGGGGCCGGGTGGGTCTCCGGGGAGGGGGCCTCGGGAGCCAGGAAGAGGCCCGGAGTGACCTGCACGGTGCCCACGGTCCCCACCGGTTTCACCTGGAAACTCTGCACCGCCCGCAGGGTTCCGAAGCTCAGGAACCCGGCGAGGAACCCCATCAGGATTCTTGGACGCATGAGCCCACCTCCTGCTTATCGGTTTGGGGACGGGATCGGGCGCGGCCCGGTTTTGGGGGGTTTAAGGAAGATCCCGGGATGTTCTGCCTGGCGAATCGCCGAGTCCAGTTCCCGAAGTTGCCTGGTGTCTCCCCGGAGTTCGGCGATCTTTCGGCGAAGCCGGAGCACCCGGAGATGCGTATCCCGCTTTCGCTGGGCGATCAGCCGCTGGAGGGAGTCGGAAGCCAGGGCCTCAGGGCCCCGGGCTTGAAGGCTCTGGATCCACTGCCGTGTTTCCGCCTCCAGGCGGCGGATTTCCTGCTGCCACTGGCGGATCTGCTGCCGCTGGACTTCCGAAAGTGTGGGATGACTCTCTTGGAGGGGTGTTGATGGAGTTCCCGGGATTTGCTGGAGTTCCTGGGCCGAAGCCCGTGGTGCACCCGCGACGAGTAGCAGGCCCATGGCGAGGGCCACCTTCCACCTCATCGGTGCCTCCTTACTTTACGATACCCTTTCCTCCCCTCCCTGGGCGGCATGGGAAGGGGCCCTCTCCGGGAACGGAGGAAACACCGGCGGGATGTGAAGCCTCAGGTTTGAACCTCCCCTCCTGTGGTGGAGTCCCCGAAGGTCACCTTTCGTCCCGTCATGGTTCCTGCCCTTCCCGAGAGAGCGGTACTCCGAGATTGTCGGGCTGTCATCCCCCGCTGTCAAGGCCACGGAGACAGGCAAAGAGACTAAAAAAGGCCTGGAAAAGACGGTCGTTCCCGGTGCTTTCCTATTTGGGTTGGGGGGAGAGGGGGTGGAGGCCGGTGCGGAGCAGGTGGCAGAAGTCCTGGATGCGGTGCTCCAGGTTGACCTCACCCGGCCAGAGGAGCCACTGGGTCAGCAGGCCGTCCAGGACCGCCAGGATCAGGGAAGCCACGGAGGCCGGATCCAGATCCGGGCGGAACACCCCCTGTTGGATGCCCTCGGCCACCAGGGCTTCCAGGGCCCCACGCTCCCGCTCGTACACCGGCCGAAGATCCACGGTGCCCTGGCGAACGCTCTCGGCGAAGATGTCCGTGATGATGGCCAGGGTCTCCTCGGGGGTGCCGTAGGGCATCTGCACCATGAACCGGGCAAAGGCCCGAAGGGTCTGGCACAGTTTTTCCTCGGGTGGAAGATCCCGGGGTAGGGCGCCGTAGGTGGCCTGCTCCAGGTTGCGGAACAGGAAGTCCGTGAGTTCCTGGAACAGGTGGGTTTTGCTCTGGAAGTACTCGTAGATGGTGCTCTTGCCGATCCCGGCCTCCTGAGCGATCTCCCGCAGGGTGGCCCGCTGGAACCCCCGCCGGGCGAACACCCGGAGGGCCGCCAGAAGAATCTGTTGTTTTCGGAGCGGCCGTCTGGACTCCATGGCGGCTATTATCCAGGACTCGGGGGAATTGGGGCCCCGGGAGCGTGCCGGACGGCGTTCTGGGAAGCCCTGCTCCCCGGGAGGTGCACGAAGGACGAGCCATCCCGTTCGCCGGCCACGCCCCCGGGCCCCAGGCCCCCCCCAACTTCTTAGCGGAGGAGCAACACCTTCTTCAGATAGACCCGCTGGCCTACCTCAAAGCGCAGGAAGTACACCGACGAGGCCACCGGGGTTCCCCACGCATCCCGACCGTCCCAGGTGAGGGTGTAGGTGCCCGGGCCCTGGCGGGTGTGCAGCAGGGTCCGGACCTCGCGGCCCGAGGGATCGTAGACCTTCACCCGGAGGATCCGGGGGGCGGGCAGGGCGTAGAGGAGGCGAACCGGGCCCCGGGTGACCGTGGGGGACACCAAGAGTTGGAACCGCCGGGTTCCATCTTCGGCAACGGCAGTGGGCACGCCGTCCGGGTTGTTGAACTGGATGGCAAACCCGGCCCGGGTTTCAGACCAGTTGGGGGTGTAAGGGATCTCGTCGTAGGTGTACAACACAGCGTTCCCGGAGCCTGCGGTGTCCTGGATGCCGATGGTGGCATTGTAGCCTATGGTGTCGTAGGCCGAGAGATCCTTGTACTGGAACACGATGGGGCTCTCGCCTCCGGGATGGGTGTAGATCAGAGCCTCAAAGGTGAGGGGATCCCCGTAGTTGATGCGTGGGATTCGGTACCACTCCAGCACCAGGAGGGTATCGCCGAAGTAGCCGGCATACACCAGGCTGTCGCCCGCCTGGGGATTGGAGGAGGCCCGGAGGTCTTCCCAGAAGACGGCAAAGAACTTCTTCTGGGAAGTGGTCGGCAGGCTGGTGTTGTAGTAGTTGATCTGGGAACTCATGAAGTCAAAGCCACCGTTGGCACCCACGCAGAGGGAATCAAAGGTATCGCCGTAGACGATCAGGGGATGGGCCAGGGAGAGCCAGGCCTCGCCGTCATCGCCCAGCGCCAGGGTCTTCACACTGTCGGCCCCCGCCCGGTTGTTGTAGAGTTCAATCCAGTTGTAGGTGGGGCCGTTGCTGCTGTGGGCGTCCAACCAGGTCCAGCCGTAGGGGTCTGCGCCGCTGTGGGCATAGACCGTGGTCTCGCCGGTGCGCTCGTTGTTGCCGGAGTTGGCATCGTCAGGGGACCAGACGGTGGCGGTCATGTCGTAGCGGTGGCCGTTCTGCCCCGGTACCGTCCAGGCTTTGAAGGTGACCAGGGTATCGGCCCCGGGGGGCAGGCCGAGCACCTGGAAGGTGTCGGCAAATACGGTATCCGGGCCACTATGGATGTAAAAGAAGGCCATCAAGGTGTCGGTGTAATCCCCGTAGTTCTGGATCCAGGCGGCAGGATGCCGGCTGGATCCCAGCAGGACGGTATCTCCGGGGGCGGCAATGGAGTCTACCCCCACATCGTGCTGATCCTGCGCACCGAAGATCACCTCGTCCAGGTAGAAGCCCTCCCGGGTCACCGAAGCGTCGGAGTGGAACCACCAGAGGATCACATTGAACCGGTTTAGCCCGGTCAGGGCCAGGGTGTCCTTGCTCCAGGTGGTGGCATACCCCGTGTGGCTTCTGGCGTGCTGGACCAGAGGGTTGGGATCATCCACGCTGGTATAACTCAGCACATAGACCGACACGGAGTCAAACCCCTCTTCCAGCTGATGCTGGAAGGCGTATATGAGCACGCCGTTGGTATGGCTCCCGAAGTCTGTAAGGGGAGTGTACAGGCGATCGTCGGAGTTATTCGGATAGTTCCCGGAGGCCAGAACCGGGGTTCGGGCGCTGTAAAAGCCCTCGTAGGCTTCTGCGTCCGTGCGGTGCCAGGTGGTGTCGTTGCCGTCACGGTCCCACACGCTCCAGTTGGGCGGTGGGAAGGTGGGGGATTCAAAGCTCTCTGAAAAGATGGAAGTGGGGGCCCTGCCGAAGACCACGCCGTTCAAGAACAGGGTATCGTTCCGGGATTGTTGGTCGCCGCTGAGGATGGTGAAGAACCAGAAGTCCTGGAACCCGGAGCTGGTGGGGGTCCAGGTGAAGGTGGCGAGCAACGAGTCGCCGGCGGCGAGACTGTCCACCCAGACGCTGTCCACGGTGCCCTTGCCCGTGGTTCCCATGTACACCCAGAAGTTGCGCTGGGTCTCGGAGCCGTAGTTATGGACCCACACCTTCCAGTCGTCGGGATCCTGGGTCACCAGGGGATAGGCGAGCACGGTATCCAGTTCCTTGACCCCTACATCGGCGGTGGGGGCATCCACCACCTGGATGTAGTCCAGATGGAGATCGTTGCCGTAGGCGCTGTAGGCGTGGAAGCCCAGGAGCAGGGTGTCCCCCGCATGGCTACTCAGGTCCACCTCGTGGAGGGCCCAGGCGTCTCCGGAGGCCGAGTACCGGTGAAAGGCCGCCAGGCGGTCCCAGGACGAGGGCCAGGACCCCCCGGAGCGAACCCGAACTTCTACCACCAGGCTGTCATCCAGGGAGCCATAGGCGTCGTCGTGGAACATAGCGAAGGTGAGTTTGGGCTGGCCGGCGGTACTGAGGTCCAGGGTGTCACTAATGAGGCGGGCCTCGGAGCCCGCAGAGGCGTCGAAACTCCGGTAAAGGGCCAGGGAATCTCCACTATAGGGCGCATAGCCGGAGGGATGTCCGGTGCCGGCGGCCTTTTCCCAGTCGTAGGAGCCGGCCAGCACCTCGCTGTACCAGCCTGCGGGCGGGAATCCATCGTCCTCAAAGTCCTCGGAGAGGTAGGTCGTGTCCCGGTGGACCCCCGGCTGCAGGGGACCGGGGGAGACCCTCTGGACCTGGGACACCAGATTTTGCCCTTCCCGGGGTTTGCCCACGGGCTTCAGGGGGGTCATCGCCCCCAGCATCCCCGTGGTGAGGATCCAGATCAAGACCACACGCCACATGACACACCTCCTGGGTTTTGAGGGAATCCGGTGGCGGGGAGACATCCCAGGAGGGCAGGGCCCTTGAGGAAAGCGGAAGGGACGCGGTGAACCCCCCGGACCTGGAAGAACCCGTTCCTCCCATGGACACCTCCTATGCGTATTCCCCTGGGGACTCCGGGATCTTCCAGGGAACCCGGGGCTCCGGAAGCGGGGTCCTCAGGGTTCCGACCGCCCGGTCGGTCGGAAGGATACACCTTCCCCGGGGATCGGGTCAAGCCCGGAGGGGACCGGACGGCCGACAGCACCAGGCGCGTTGTCCTTTCGTCGGATCCGGATGGGCCGAAGGGTGGGGGCACGGACGGGCACTGGAACGGGGCGCCAGCCGGCGCCTGAAGGGTAGGTTCCGCAGCGTGCCTTCGGGGTCCCTGGGCCTTCTGGCCCGCGATGTCAGCCGGTGGAGTCTTCCGAAGGCCGCACCCGCGGGATCTGACGGGTTTCCCGGGATCTGGCCGTTAAGGGGACCCCGCCGGCGTTCGCCCGATGGACTTTTCGGAGTGTGGGGAGTTCAGCGTGCAGGGGTGAGGCTGACGACGCCCGGGGTCCACCAGGTGGATCACCTGCCAGCCGCGGTGGCACAGGGCGTCGGCAATGAACCGCCGGTGACACCGAAACCAGAGGCGTTCTGCACACAGGAGGGCCGTGGGCCTCTGGCGGGCCAGGTGTTCCAGCCGGCGGAGCCCCTCCTGAAAGGCTTCGGATTCCATATACCGGGGATAGCCGCCCCGCCGATAACCGCCCAGGAGGTCCCCCAGCCAGTGGTACTGGATCCCCTGCCGGGGCAGGGTGGTTTCTAGGTGTTCCCGTGCGAACCAGGGCATCCGGCGGGAGGTGGGGAACCGTCGGACATCCACCACCTGCTGGATGCCGTGGTCCTTCAAGAGCGCGACCAGCTCCTCCAGGGTTCGGGTGGAGTGGCCCACCGTGTAGATCTGCTCAGGGGCGGGCATAGGTGTGGGCTTCAGAGGCGTGGGCCAGGAACCGCTGGATGGCCCCCTTCTGGAAGGCAAAGGCTGGACGAAGGGCCTCGGGCAGGGGATCCACCCGGGGGGTTTTGATCCGCAGGGGATTCACGAAGCGGCCGTCCTTGAGGATCTCAAAGTGGAGATGGGGGCCCGTGGAGAGCCCGGTGCTCCCCACCCGGCCGATCATCTGGCCCTGTTTCACCCGCTGGCCCCGGCGGACCAGGATCCGGGAGAGGTGCCCGTAGCCGGACATGTAGCCGTTGGGGTGTCGGATCCGGATGTACTTGCCGTAGCCGCCCTTCCAGCCGGCAAAGATCACGGTGCCATCGCCGATGCTGGACACCGGGGTGCCGTAGGGGGCTGCAAAGTCCACCCCGTGATGGTGCCGGTAGCGCTTCAGGATGGGATGAAACCGCATCCCGAAGTAGGAGGAGATCCGACGGTACCGGAGGGGGGTCTTCAGGAACTGGCGTCGCATGGGCTGGCCCTGAGGGTCGTAGTAATGGCCGTTGAAGTAGTAGGCCTCCAGGGTGCCCACCCGACGGCCCTGATAGCGGGCCCAGAGGATCCGACCATACCGGGCGGGCCGGTTCCGCCAGACGAACCGCTCCACCAGGAACACGAAGGAGTCCCCCTGTTCGGTTTCCGTATAGAAGTCCATGTCCCACTCAAAGATCTCGGCGAAGGCCACGGCCACCTCCGGGGGGACCCTTTTCTGGGGCACGGCCGCCTCGTAAAAGGAGGTCTGGATCCGGCCGCCCAGGAGCACCAGGTCCTTGCGCAGGAAGGCCCGTTGCCAGTACACGGAATCCTTCCCGGCGTCCCATACCAGGTGGACCCAGGGGCGAAGGCGGTAGGCCAGTCGTTGGGTCCTTCGGGCATCCCGGTACAGGAGGAGGGTATCGCCGGGACGGGGAGCCCGTTGGTGGGCCCTGAGTTCCTGGAGGATGCGGCGGGCCACCCGGTCTGCCCGGGCCGGGGGCAGGTAGGCCCGCAGGACCGGGAACAGGGCGTCGTTGGGCCGGAGCACCACGGTGTCCGTGGGGGCTGGAGTTGCCGAAAGGAGCATGAGGAGAAGGGTCAATCCTGCCATGGCGTTGTGTGACCCTCAAGTGTACAGCCTGACGGTGGCGCCCCAGGAACCGGTCAAACCGTAGGGAAGCACGCCGGTTTCGGGAGCCGGAGGCCGGGAGAGGGCGAAAAACACGGGAGGGGGCGGTCCACCGCCCCCTCCCGTTGCCTGAGGGCAGGGATCTTCTTCAGAGTTTCTTGTGGCAGAACCACCAGTCGTAGCAGTCGTACTTCTTGGGTCGCTCCTCGGCGGTCTTCACATCCGCTGCCGGTGGGATGATCACCTTATCACCCACCAGTTCGTTGTTGGGCCAGTTGGCGGGGATGGCCACGCCGTGCTCATCCGACACCTGGAACCCCCTGATCATCCGCAGGATCTCGTCCATGTTCCGGCCGAGTTCCTGGGGGTAGTAGAGGATGGCGCGAATGATCCCCTTGGGGTCCACAATGAACACGGCGCGCACGGTGTTGGTGCCCTTCCCGGGGTGGATGAGACCCAGGGTATGGGAGACGGTTCCGGTGTCGTCGGCGATGATGGGGAACTCAATCTTGACGCCGAGTTTTTCCTCAATCCACTCCACCCACTTGATGTGGCTGAACACCTGGTCCACGCTCAGGCCGATGAGTTCGGTGTTGAGGTTCCGGAACTCGTCGTACCGCTTTTGGAAGGCGACGAACTCGGTGGTGCAGACCGGGGTGAAGTCGGCCGGGTGACTGAAGAGCACGAACCACTTGCCCCGGTAATCGTCGGGCAGGCACTTCTTCCCGTGGGTGGTCATGACCTCCAGGGTGGGGAACTTATCGCCAATCAACGGCATCCGGGTTCCTTCCGTCATGGTTAAACCTCCTGTTTTTCGTGCCCCCGATGGCCTTTCAAGTATACGCCCCGGGCCGTATAATTGCAAGCAGGTTGCTCTAAGGAACGGTTCCTGATAAGGGGGGAGATGGCGGTCCATGCGGCATCTTGACAAAATCAAGGTTTTCCCTCTAAACTTGGCGAAACTTCTATGATTTAGGCCGCGTCCGGTGGGCGGTGTGAACCCTATCCGAAAAGGAGGTGAGCGATGGACAACCTGATCCTGGCGAGGCTCCAGTTCGCCGCCACCACCGTGTACCACTTCTTCTTCGTGCCCCTTACCCTGGGGCTCTCGGTGCTGGTGGCGATCATGGAGACGCTGTATGTGAAGCGGGGCGAGGAGATCTACCGCAAGATGGCCAAGTTCTGGGGCACCCTCTTCGTGATCAACTTCGCCATGGGGGTGGTCACCGGGATCGTGCAGGAATTCCAGTTCGGCATGAACTGGTCCGAGTACTCCCGGTTTATGGGCGACATCTTTGGTGTTCCCCTGGCCATTGAGGCGCTTCTCGCCTTCTTCATGGAATCCGTGTTCCTGGGGGCCTGGATCTTCGGCTGGGACAAGCTCTCCAAGAAGGCCCATGCGGTGACCATCTGGCTGGTGGCCATTGGCTCCAACCTCTCGGCCCTGTGGATCCTGATCGCCAACTCCTACATGCAGCACCCGGTGGGCTACCGGCTGGAGAGCGCCCCCCAGACCCTTCTGGGCGTGCGGGCCGTGCTCGTGAACTTCTTTGCCGTGCTCACCAACCCCCATGTGTGGCTCCAGTGGCCCCATGTGTTCTTCTCTGCCCTGACCACCGCGGGCTTCTTCATCCTGGGGATCAGTGCGTATCACCTCCTTCGGAATCGGGATGTGGAGTTCTTTAGCCGGTCCATGAAGATCGGCGTGCGGGCTGCCCTGATCGGCACGGTCTTCGTGATCCTCATCGGCCACTTCCAGGCCCAGTGGCTGGTGCGGCACCAGCCCATGAAGATGGCCGCTGCCGAGGCCCTGTGGGAGGACTCCGGCGACCCCGCTGGCCTGAGCCTCTTCGCCTGGATTGACGAGGCGAACCAGCGGAACACCGTGGACATCAAGTTCCCCGGGCTCCTGAGCTTTCTGGCCTACAACCGGTTCTCCGGTGCCCTCAAGGGCATCAAAACCCTGGAAATGGAACAGGCGGCCGCCTGGCAGGCCCTGAAGCAGCGGATCCCCTCCCTGGCCGACAAGCCGGATCCGCCGAGCTTCGTGCCGCCGGTGAGCTGGAGCTACTGGAGCTTCCGGATCATGGTGGGGCTCGGGTTCCTGATGCTCTTCTTTGCCCTCTGGGGCTTCGTGGTGTGCCGGAAGAACAACTTCGCCAACGCCCGGGCCTTCCTCCGCTGGCTCCCCCTGATGCTCTTTGCCCCCTACATCGCCAACACCACGGGATGGCTGCTCGCCGAACTGGGGCGTCAGCCCTGGGTGGTCTACGGGCTCCTGCCCGTGAACCTGGCGGTGTCACCCAATGTGTCGGCGGCCGCTGTGGGATTCTCCCTGGTGATGTATGTGCTCATCTACGCCGTGCTCATGATTGCCGATATCTACCTCCTGGCCTACTACGCCAAGAAGGGGCCTGAGTTCGTCACGGCCAAGTAAGGAGGCGTGCCATGTTTCTGCAGACCCTTTGGTTTATTTTGATTGCCGTGGTGTTCGTGATGTTCTTCTTCCTGGAGGGGTTTGACTACGGCGTGGGCATCCTGCTGCCCTTCGTGGGCAAGACCGATGCCGAACGCCGGGTGATCATCAATACCATCGGCCCCTTCTGGGACGGGAACGAGGTGTGGATGATCCTGGCGGGAGGCGCCATCTTTGCCGCCTTTCCCAACTGGTATGCCACCCTCTTCAGCGGGTTCTATCTGGCCCTGTTCCTGCTGCTCTTCGCCCTGATCGTGCGTGGTGTGGCCTTTGAGTTCCGGAGCAAACTGGAATCCGAGGGCTGGCGGCGCTTCTGGGACTGGATGATCTTCCTGGGCAGTGCCATCCCCGCCCTGCTCTGGGGCGTGGCCTTCATGAACCTCATCCGCGGGGTGCCCATTGATGCCAAAATGCAGTATGTGGGCGGGTTCTTCACGCTGCTCAATCCCTACGCCCTGCTGGGTGGCCTGGCAGTCTTCTTCCTCTTCACCCTGCACGGCGCCCTCTTCCTGAATGTCCGCACCACCGGCGCCCTCCAGGAACGGGTGAAGGCCGCCCTGCCCAAGTTGTGGGGCATTGCGGTGGTCCTCTTCGTGCTCTTCGCCCTGGCCAGCTTCGTGGCCACGGAGATCGCCTCCAAGCCTTTG
Source organism: uncultured bacterium (assembly GCA_964638465.1). Taxonomy (GTDB): domain Bacteria; phylum Hydrothermota; class Hydrothermia; order WGAB01; family WGAB01; genus WGAB01. The sequence goes on from CAZXAO010000009.1 coordinate 17,783, forward strand.
GGGCTCCTGGCGGCCGTGCTCGCCCTGATCTTCCTCCTCCTGGTGAAGTTCGCCGACGGCATCAAGGCCTTCGTGTGGGGCGCCCTCGCCATTGTGTTCACCGTGGTGACCCTCTTTGCCACCCTCTATCCCAATGTGATGGTGTCCAGCCTGAATCCGGCCTGGAACCTCACCATCTACAACGCCTCCAGCAGCCAGTACACCCTGACGGTGATGACCATCGTGGCCCTGCTGCTCGTGCCCGTGGCGCTCCTCTACAATGTGTGGACCTACCGGGTGTTCAGCGAACGGCTGGATGTCAGCAAGGTGGAAAAACTGGAGTACTGAGTTGCAGCCTTGAAACTGGATCCCCGTTTGATGCGGAAGGCGAGGGGGGCCACGGCCCCCCTCGCTTTTACCGTGGGCCTGAACTTCGGTGCCGGCCTGCTGCTCATCCTCCAGGCCAGCCTGCTGGCCCGGGTCCTGGACCGGGTGTTTCTCCAGGGGGCTTCCCTGGAGGCCGTGGCGCCCCTCCTGGCAGGAATTGCCGGGATCATCACCGTACGGGCCCTCTTTGCATGGGTCTCAGAGATCACCGCCTTTCAGACGGCCGCCCGGGTTAAACACCAGATCCGGACCTCCCTGTACCGCCACCTGCTCCGCCTGGGACCCGGGTCCGTCTCCGGAGAACGCACCGGCTCCATCGTGACCACGGCCGTGGATCATGTGGAGGCCCTGGAGGCCTTCTACGCCCGCTATCTGCCGCAATTGGCCCTGGCGGTTCTTCTGCCCCTGGCTATCCTGGCCTTCGTGTTTCCCCTGGACCTCACCTCGGGCCTGATCCTCCTGGTGACCGCACCGCTCCTGCCCTTCTTTATGGTGCTCATCGGAGCCTGGGCCGAACGGCTTACGGCCCGCCAGTGGCGGGAACTGAGCCGGATGGGAGGCCACTTCCTGGATGTGCTCCAGGGCCTCACCACCCTCAAGATCTTCGGCCGCAGCCGGGCCTATGTGCAGGTGATCCAGGAGGTCACGGACCGGTTCCGGGAGACCACCCTGGGGGTGCTGCGGGTAGCCTTCCTCTCGGCCCTGGCCCTGGAACTGCTGGCCACCATCAGCACGGCCCTGGTGGCCGTGGGCGTGGGCCTGCGATTGCTGTACGGCCACCTGCCCTTTTACGAGGCCTTCTTCGTGCTGCTCCTGGCACCGGAGTTCTACCAGCCCCTGCGGAACCTGGGGGCCCAGTTCCACGCTGCCATGAGCGCCACCGAGGCGGCCCGCCATCTCTTTGAACTTCTGGAGACCCCTGCACCCCGCTGGCACGGACGCCGGAGACCCCCTCACCGGCCCGTGGCCCTGCGCCTGGAGGCGGTGTCGTTTCGGTACGATGTCCAGCGGCCTCCGGCCCTTCGCGAGGTTTCCCTGGAGGTCGCTCCAGGGGAGCGGGTGGCCCTGGTGGGCCCCTCCGGGGCAGGCAAAACCACCCTGTTCCGCCTGATCCTCGGCTTTTACGCACCCACCGGGGGGCGCCTCTGGGTGGACGACCTGCCCCTGGAGGAGATAGATCTGGAGGCCTGGCGCCAGGAGGTGGCCTGGGTGCCCCAGTGGCCCTATCTCTTCTACGGGACCGTTCGGGAGAATGTGGCCCTGGCGCGCCCCGGGGCCCGGGAGGAGGAGATCCAGGCAGCCTGCCGCCGGGCCCAGGCCCACGACTTTATCCAGCAGTTGCCCCAGGGGTACGAGACCCTGATCGGCGAACGGGGCGTGCGGCTTTCGGGCGGCCAGGCCCAGCGGTTAGCCCTGGCCCGGGCCTTCCTGAAGGACGCCCCGGTGGTCCTCCTGGACGAGCCCACGGCCCACCTGGACCGGGCCAGCGAAGCCCGCGTTCAACAGGCCCTGGAAGCGTGGACCCGGGGACGGACCACCCTGGTGATCGCCCACCGACTCCGGACGATCCAGTGGGTGGATCGCGTGGTGGTCCTGGAACAGGGACAGATCGTGGAACAGGGACCCCCTCAGGAGCTGCTGGCCCGCTCGGGCGCCTTTGCGCGATTGCTGGAGGCTTACGGAGGCGATCTGCCATGAGCACCTTCGGACGCCTGCTCCGCATCGTCCTGCCCGCCTGGCGGTGGATGCTCCTCTCGGTAGTCCTGGGGGCATGCACCGTGGGGGCCAATGTGGGCCTGATGGCTACCGCTGCCTACCTCATTGCATCGGCCGCCCTGCATCCGCCCCTGGGGACCCTCTTCGTGCCCATCACCGGCGTGCGGTTCTTCGGCATCTCCCGGGGGGTCTTCCGTTACGTGGAGCGGGTGATCTCCCAC
>CAZXAO010000010.1:0-20038 GCA_964638465.1 uncultured bacterium
GGCCGCCCCGGGCGGGTGTCCTGCCGCAGGCTGGGGCTGCATTTCGCCCCTGGGGGCTCCTGCGGAAAGGGGGTGGGAGCGGTTTCAGAGAATATGGAGTACGGCGGCTTGACGCCGCTTTTGGAGTGCGGCACGCCCGTGCCGCTTTGGTTTGGAGGAAAGCGGTGCTGGAGCACCGCACTCCAAAGTTGTTTTCCCTTCGGGGTCGCCGGACGGTGCTTTCCTTCTTCCTTCTCTCCGGGGTCCCCCGGGGATTTTCCCCGAAAATCCCCGGGGGTGATCTCCGGGGGTGGTCTTTCGCCTTTGAAAGGGGTCCTGTGGAGGGGGTACCCGGTTGTTTTTCACCAAAGAACGCCCGGTGGGCCGTTCGCCTACCTGCTGGACGCGTCTCCCTTTGCCCTCCCGGGGGAGGGTGGGCTGCCCGATTTCCCTTCCTGCATCAGGTGTCGGGCCAGGGCCACCAGGTCCTGGTCGTCCACCCGGCTATCGGCGTTGAGGTCCGCCCGAGCCAGGGGATTGGGAGCCGGGCCCTTCTGGTAGAGGTATGCCGCCAGGAACTGGAGGTCGTCAGGGTCCACATCGCCGTCGCCGTCGGCGTCGCCCACCAGATAGGTTTCTGTGACCGCCAGGTTCAGGTGGACGATGGCGCCGGGGTTGCCACCGTGCCAGAGGGGCACCCGATCCGGGTGGGCGATGAGGCCGTTGATCCGGAACCGCAGGGTGTCGCCCTCCGTGGCCCCTTCGTCCTCCGGGGTGGTGGGATCGTCACCGTAAACATGGAGATAGCCGTACCTGCCGGGGGTGTGCACCACGAAGCGGCCGCAGAGGACCCCCTGGGGGTCATACACCAGGATCTCGTCGCCAGGTTCCACGGGGGCACCCAGGACGGTGGCGTTGCCGTAGAAGTCGCACCAGGTGTTGGTGGGGGTCTGGGCCTTCAGGGGTGCCCCGAAGCCCAGCAGGGCCACCAGGGCGAGGGCTCCGAGCCCTCGCCCTGGTCCGTTGTGAAGTCCAGGCAGCCGCCGGTGTTTCGGGATCATGGTTCTCACCGCAGGACCACGAACTTGCGGACCCGATGGAAGTTCGGTGCGTCCATCTGCAGGAAGTAGACGCCGTTGGTCAGTTGGTGGAGGGGCAGGGGCAGGGTGTACACGCCGGGTTGGGTTTCCTGGTGCCACAGGGTGGCCACCTGGCGGCCGGCGGCGTCGTACAGGAGGAGGGTCACCGGGCTCTTTTGGGGTACGGTGAAGGTCACCCGGGCCTCCCGGGCTGCCGGGTTGGGGTGGACCGGGCGCAGGGCGAAGACGCGGGGGTGTGCGGGGCCTTCCGCCACCTGCAGCGGGGCGAGGTCCAGTCGGAAGATGCGCCGGTCGCCGGTCCAGGCCAGGGAGTCGCGGGCCACGCCCACCACCTGGCCCTCGCACCAGAACACCAGGCTATCGCCCGGTTGGGCCCCTTCGTCCTCGGGAGTGGTGGGATCGTCGCCGTAGACATGCAGGAAGCCGTACTGGCCCGGTGTGTGGACCACGAACTCCCCGCAGAGCACACCGTCGGGATCCAGCACCTGCACCACGGTGCCCACCGGGGCAGGGGAGCCGTTCAGGCTAAGGGTGCCGTAGTAGTCGGTCCAGTAGGGGGTGGGGACCACGCCGTCGCGGTGGCCCTTCGGTGTGGCGGGTCGGTGGGCCAGGCCGGCGGGTGCCGGGGCCTTGCCCTGGTTGCCGGCGTGCACGAAGGCCTGGCTGTACACCAGGGTATCGGCCGTGAAGGTGCGGATCCAGTAGCCGAAGCCATTGTTCATCACGAAGAGGTCGTTGTACTCGCTCCCGGGCACATAGGTCTGGGCGCCGCCGTCAAAGCCGGAAACGATGGCGATGTTCCCCTGCAGGCTCCTCAGGGCCACGGCCACGGATTCGGTGACCTCGGGCAGGTAGCTGGTAAGGTTCCATCCGGCCTCCAGGGGCAGCGGCCAGGAGCTGTGGAGACGGGCACCGGAGACCACCAGGGTATCCGCCTGGGTGAGTTTGATCCAGTAGCCGTGGTAGGGGTCCAGGGTGTGGAGATCGGAGTAGCCGGGCAGGGTGGGGTCGTAGGTCCGGGCGCCGCCCCAGGCCTGGTCAAAGCCGGACACGCGGACCACATGGCTCAGGATGGGGGCCAGCACGGTTTCAATGGCCGAGTCCTCGGGGAACACGGTAAAGGACATGAGGTTCCAGCCCTCGGTCAGGGGGACCGTATCCTGGGCTACGGCGGCCAGGTTGACATGTCGCAGGTTGTTGTTGCCGTTCCACACGGCGTACTCCGGGCCCAGGGTTTGGGCCGGGTACTCGTTCACCAGCAGGGTGATGGGGTCGTAGAGGTCGCAGCCTTCGTCCTCGGGGGTGGTGGGGTCGTCGCCGTAGACATGGAGGAAGCCGTACTGGCCTTCGGTCTGGACATAGAAGACGCCGCAGAGCACGCCGTCGGGGTCAAAGGCCAGGATCACATCGCCCGGCTTCACGGGTTCGCCCTGGAAGGTAGCGGTGCCGTAAACATCCACCTTGTAGGGGGTGGGCACGGGTTCGGGCACGGGGCTGAGCCGGACCTGCAGACCCTGGCCGGGGTTGGTCACCCCATGGAGCCAGGAGGGGAAGAAGCCCGGAGCAGCGGCCCGCAGGTCATAGGTCCCCGAGTCCAGGCCCACCACCTGGAACTGGCCGAGCCCATCGGTCTGGACTTCAGCCAGCAGGGTGGTTCCGGAGTACACCTGCACCAGGCCCTCGGTGTGCACCGGTTGTCCGTTGGGGTCCACCAGGATGCCCCGGAGCACATTCACCGTGGAATCCAGCACGGTGAGGGTCACGGGCAGGGTGTGGAGCGGGTCCGAGGGATCGTTGCTCTCCATCCAGAGGTAGGCCAGGTAGGTGGTGTCCGGTTTCAGGGTATCGGCCAGGGTCGTCACTGTGATCTCTGCCTGCTGGCCGGGTTCCACATAGAGGTGGAAGGGGCTTACGGAGAGCCAGGCCACCTCTTCGGGGGTGGTGCCGGTGGTGCTTTCCCGGAGGGTCAGGTAGAGGGGGCCTTCGCCGGTGTTGCTCACGGTGAGGTGGGCCGAGTAGCCTTCGCCCTCCCGCACCTGGAAGGCGAGGGAATCCCGGGAAAGGTGCATCACGGGCAGCAGGGTGACCTGCAGGAAGGGCGTATAGGAGGGGGTGAACCCGTTGTAGCCGCCGGCACCCAGATCGTTGCCATCCAGGTCGGCGTAGATCCAGGTGCGGCCGGTGTCTGCGGAGAACCGGAAGGCCACGCGGTAGGTACCGGCCTGGGTGGGACTCACGGTCCCCCAGTAGCGGTCATAGAGGGTTCCCTGATCGCCGTCGTAGGTGGCGCTGCTCCAGTGCCAGGAGGTATCCCAGGGGAAGGTCCCTTCGGGGCCGAAGCCGATCTGGGCGAGCAGGCCCTCGCCCTGGCCTGCCTGGTCGGTGATCCCGGGTTCAAAGACCACGGCGTACACCCGGTCGGTGGTCATTCCCACCGAGACGAGGAGGGTATCCGGGCCCAGGATCCGGGCGGTATCCGGTACCTGGTACTGGCTGTAGTCCTCCGAGATCTGGAAATGGTCTACCCTGGCCGGATAGGCCGCCGCACCGTAGATGTGGCGGAACCGTAGGCGGATCGTGCTGCCGGCATAGGGTTCCAGGCTCACCGAGACGAAGCCCCGGGTGGGGGTTCCCTTGCGGCCCGGCCAGATTTCGGTCCAGGTGTGGCCGTGGTTGGTGGAGAGTTCCAGCCGGAGGCCAGATCCCTGGATCCAGAACGCGATGCGGGGGTGCACGGCCTCGCTCAGGTCCAGGTCATTGCCCAGGGTCAGGGTGTAATAGGCGAAGTACGGGGGGAAGAACCAGGCGTGGGAGTTGTTCAGGCCCGTTCCTTCCTCAATCCGGGCCGAGGAGGCGAGCCACAGGCGGGTGACGGAGGTATCCTCTCCATCGTCAAAGAAGGGGTAGCTCAGTACGGGCACCGGGCTTTCCTGGATCTGGATGTCATCAATGAACCAGCCGTTGCCCGTGCTGGCGTCGTTGTTGGAGGTAAAGTGGAACCGGAGGAGCACCTCGCTCTGGGGCGCGTAAGGGGTAAGGTCAATGCGGACCCGGTGCCATCCCTGGATATCCCGGGTTTCGTAGATCCGGGTCCAGCTGGTGCCGTGATCGGTGGAGACCTCTATCCGGCCCACATCGCCGGAGCCCAGGCTGGTGTACTCATAGAAGGAAAGCACCGGCAGGGACGCAGCAGAAAGGTTGATGCCCAGATAGAGGGACCAGTCGGCGTTGGAGGGGTAGTCCCCTGTGGGCGATTCGTTCCAGGCGTGATTTCCGCTGTGGGCGAAGCCCGTGGTGAGGCCCCAGGTGCCGTCCCAGGCCCACCAGGGACCCGGAGGGTTCTCCAGGTCGTCCTCCAGGGGATAGTCGGCGTAGGTGAGCCACCGGGTGGTCACCGAGACCTCGTTGCTGCCCAGACTGCGCAGGTCCGCCGTGTCCACCACGAACACCCGATAGTAGTAGGTGGTGTTGGCGTAGAGCAAGGAGTCCAGGAAGGTGGTGTCCTCGGGGTGGGTAAGGAGGGTGGCCACCACCTCGTCCTCCCACGAGACCCCGGATTCCGTGGAGCGCCGGAGTTCGTAGGCCACAAAGTCGCCGCCGGTATACGGGTGCCAGGTGAGGCGGGCGGAGTGGCTGGTAATCTCGGTGGGTTCCTCCAGGGCGACATCTGCCGGGGCTTCCTGCACGCGGAGGTTATCCAGATAGGCAGTCCAGATGCTGCCGAAGTAATCCCGGAACCGGAGGCGGACCTGATGGCCGGCGTAGGGGGAGAGGTCCACCTGGGTTCTCTGGTAGGACGAGGTATTGTTTCCGGTCCACACCGGGGTCCAGGTGTGGCCGTGGTCCAGGGATACCTCCAGGTAGAGATCGCCGCCCCATTTTTTGTAGTAAAACTGTGCCTGGGGGTGGGAGGCTGAGGTCAGGTCCAGGTCGTTGCCCAGGGTCAGGCATGCGTGGTGGGCGGGATCGCCGGCGTCGTGCTCGGGATTGACCGCCCAGGCGGTGGAGTTGTGGAGGCCCTCCGTGGCCATGGGCACCCAGGAGCTGGGGAGCCAGAGGGCACGGGTGGCCGAATCCTCCACATCGTCAAAGAAGGGGTATGCCAGGGGACCGGCCACCTCGGTTTCTTTGACCTCTACATCGTCTATGAACCAGCCGTTGCCCACATCGCCGTCGCCATCGGAAACGAAGCGGAACCGGAGGACCACCGGTCCGTAGCCCCGCCATTCCGAAAGGTCCAGGGCCACCCGATGCCAGGCCCGGACGCCGGTGGTATGGTACACGCGCCTCCAGGTCTGGCCGTCGTTGGCGGAGATCTCAATGTAGCCGTGGTCGTTTTTGTCCGGGATAGAGGTCCGGCTCCAGAAGTACAGGGTGGGTTGTAGGGAGCCCGAGAGGTCCACGCCCAGGTAGAGGGAGCGGTCCAGATTGGGGGTATAATGGGTCCCGGGGGCCACCTCCCAGGCCCGGGTACCGGAGTGGGCGTCTTCAGTGGTCACACCCCAGGGAGCGTCCCACACCCAGTGGCTGGTATCCCCCTCCACATCGTCGCTAAAGGGATAGGGCTGGTACACCACAAAGGGGGTGGACACGGTGATCTCGTTGCTCCCCAAGCTCTTCATTCCCGTGGTGTCCACCACGAACACGCGGTAGGAATAGGTGGAGTTGGCCTGCAGGTCGTTGTCCACAAAGGTGGTCTCCTGGGGATCCGTGAAGGTGGCGATGACCGGATCGTCCCAGGTGATGTCCGCCTCGGTGGACCGTCGGAGTTCGTAGGCTGCGAAGTCCCCGCCGGTATAGGGGTGCCAGGTGAGGCGGGCAGAGTGGCTCGTGACCTCGGAGGCTGGCTCCAGGGGGACATCGCCCGGAGCTTCCTTCACCAGAATCTCATCCAGATAGAGCAGGGCGGTGCCTCCCTGATGGAACCGGAACCGGATGCGAACCCGCTGGTCGCCGTACGAGGAGAGGTCTGCCAGAGCCCGCTGGAAGGTGCCCTTCGAGGTGGACCACAGGGGTAGAGAGGTCCAGGTGACCCCGTGGTCCTGGGACACCTCCAGATGGGGAACCGTGCCCCGATAGAAGAACCGGATTTCCGGGCGGGGGTGTCCAAGGAGGTCCAGTTCGTGGCCCAGGGTCAGGCAATAGTCGCCGGTGAGCCCCAGATGGCCCTCGGGATTGGCGCACCAGGCGGTGGAACCCTCCAGGCCCTGACCGGTGACCGGTTGCCAGACGGAGGGGATCCAGAGGGCCCGGGTGGCCGAGTCCTCCACATTGTCCCTCAGGGGAAGGGCGATGGGGCCGGCCACATCGGTTTCGGCCACGGTGATGTCGTCCAGGAACCAGCCGGCGCCCGTGTAACCGTCGGCGTCTGCCTTCAGGCGGAAGCGGATCAGCACCACGGTGCCGGCCCAGGGGCTCAGGTCCACGCGCACCCGGCGCCAGTCGGAGGCTCCAGTAGCCGAGAAGACCCGGGTCCAGGTGTTGCCGTTGTCCCCGGAGACCTCCAGGTAGCAGAAGTCCCCGCCGTCCTCGGTGCTGTGGCGTTCCCAGAAGGTGATCACCGGTCGGTAGGCACCGACGAAGGAGACCCGGAGGTCCAGGGTCTGGTCTGCCGAAGGGGCATACTGTTGTTCCGGAGCGACGGTGAGGCAGTAGGGAGGCGAGTGGGCGTCCTCGGAGGTTACGCCCCAGGTGCTTCCTTCGGTCTCTACGAAGTTCAGGAGACTGTTTGCGGAAATGCTGTCCACGAAGGGATAGGTGTTGGGCAGGGTCTGGGCGGAGACCTCGTTGGAGCCGGTGGTCAGCGAGTCCTCGGCGTCACGGAGGAACACCCGGTAGTAGTAGCGGGTTCCGGCGTGGAGCGGGGTATCCCGAAAGGTGGTGTCCGCAGGGTCCGTGATCTCGGCCACCAGGGTGTCCGCAGTGGTGACGCCCGCGTGCAGGGCTCGGTACACCAGGTAGGCCGAGAAGTCCGAGGAGGTGCAACGGCTCCAGGTGAGGGTGAGGGCGGTGCGAAGGACATCCTCCGGAGAGTTCAGGGTCACCTCCGGGGGCAGAGCCCGGAGCACCCCTCCCACCAGAAGCCAGACCAGAGCCGCCGTACGGATGTCAAACCCAAACCGCTTCATCGTACCACCTCGCCCTTTGAAAACCCTTCACAATATAGGGGGCTACCGTTAACAGACCGTTAACCGAGGCTCATGGGGCAGCGGGAATGGCGGCGAAGGATTCAGGAGGCCGGACGGCTTCTGGTGGAGCGAGCCCGGCCAGCGGAGGCGCTCCAGCGTCTGCAGGGAGTCCCCCGGGCGTTTCTGGAAAAGGACCCCCGGGCGCTGTACCTCCTGGGGTTTGCGCACCTGTTCCTGGGACATCTGGAGGAAGCGCGTTACTTCCTGGAGCGCCTGCGCACCACGCCCGGCCACGAGGCCGATGCCCTGCTGGGTCTGGGCCTTTTGGAGATTGAAAGGGGGCGGGTGCAGGAGGGGATTCGTCGACTGCAGGAGGCCGAAGCGCGTTACCCCGAGGACGACCCGAACCGGCCGGCCGTGTGGAACCACCTCCTGCGGGGCTACTGGTACCTGGGCCAGCTGGATCGGGCGCTGGCAGCGGCCCGGCGGACCGCAGAGGAGGCCGCTCGCCGGGGACTCTTCCATCTGGTGGCCTCGGCCCGGGCGAACGAAGCGGTGATCCTGTCGGAGAAGGGCGACCTCCTGCAGGGAATCCGGCGGAGTCTGGAGGCCCTGAACCTGGCCCGACGCCTGGACGCCACCCAGACGGTGCACATCCTTTTGCTGAATCTGGCTGAATTCTACCTGGAAGCCGGCCTCCTGGACCGCGCCCTTCCCGCCCTCCAGGATCTCCAGTCTTTCCTTCCTTTGATGGCTCCACAGCAGGCCGCCCAGTACCATCTGCTGCAGGCCCAGGTGGCCCTGATCCAGAACCGGAAACCGGTGGTCCGCCGACACCTGGAGGAGGCCCTGACGCGGGCGCTGGAGGTGGACATCCCCCGCATCCGCGCCGAGGTCCACCTGTTTCGGGCCCTCTTCGCCTACAGCCTTGGCCTGGTCTCTGAGAGCCGCCAGGAGATCCAGGAGGCTCTGGCCTGCTGGACCGTGTCTTCCAGCCCGCTCCACCGATGTCTCCAGACCCTCCAGCGGCTCCTGGAGGGCCGGGCCATTGATCCGAATCAGGTGGTGCGGCAGATGCAGAAGTGTGGCGAAGATCTGTGGCTCCTGCCTGTGTTCGTGGCCCACTGGGCCCGCCAGGAGCACTGGCCCCAGGTGTTCCAGCTGCTGGAGGCGGTGGCCCCCTGCCTGCAGCAGGGCCGCAGGACCGGGGTCGCCCTTGTTTTCTGGGAGCTCCTTCGTGAGGCGGTCCAGGTCTACCTCCAGAAGCGCGCCCGAACGCACGAGGCCGCGGTGCAGGTCTGGATCCGCCTGGGGATTCGCGACCCGGTGTTCCTTCGTCGGTTGCTCCAGGGAATTGCACCGGCCCAGGTGTTTCGGTTCCTCAAGGAGGCGCCTGTCTTTCCCCCGGAGGTGTTCCGCATCTTCAAAGACCTGCAACTCGCCCACGAACCGGCCTACGAAGACCTGAGCCAGGCGTACGCGGTCCGGAACCCTCTCCGCATCCAGACCCTGGGAACCTTTCAGGTGTGGCGGGGACCCTGGCCCGTGTCCTCAACCCTCTGGCGTCGCCCCTTCGTGCGGGAACTCTTCAAGTTCCTGCTGGTCCATCGGAACCGGTGGCTGGACCGGGAGTTTCTGCTGGAGAGTCTGTGGCCCGGCGAGGACCCCCGGAGGTCCAGCGCCCGGCTCCGGGTGTACCTCTCGTACCTGAGGGAGGCCCTGGAACCCTGGCTCCGGCCCCAGGAGGCTTCCACCTATCTGTGGCACGAGGGCGGGAAGTACGGCCTCTTCCTGGACGAGGCCGTGGAACTGGATGCGGAGGCCTTTGAACGGAGCGTCCGGGCCGGCCTGCAGGCCCGTCGGGAGGGGCGATCCGCTCGGGCCGAGGACCTCCTGCGCCGGGCCCTGAGGCTCTATGCCGGCGACTTCCTGCCGGAAAACCGTTATGAGGGCTGGGTGCTCCAGGAACGACACCGGCTCCGGCAGCAGTATGCCCAGGCCCTGGAAGCGTTGCTGGGACTCCTCCGTCAACAGGGACGGGAGACCGACGCTGGCGAGCCCCTCCTCCGGGCCTTTTTCCTGGATCCAGCCGACGAGCGCTTTGCCCGGTGGTATCTCGCCTGGCTGAACAGGCAGGGGCGTCCCCAGGACCTCCAGAGGATGTACGACCTGCACAGCCAGGCGGTCCGGGAACGATACGGGGACGAGCCGGTGCCCCTGGAGCGACTTCTGGAGCCTACAGGTCCGTAAACTCCAGGCGTTCGGGTTCTCCCATGAGAAACCCCCCTACGGGTTCCCGGGGTCGGATCAGGGCGGCCCGACCCTGGTCCACGGCCACCTCCGCTGGCCGTGCCCGCAGGTTGTAGTTGCAGGCCATGGCGAATCCATAGGCCCCGGTATCCCGGAAGACCACGAGATCCCCGGGGTTCAGCGGAGGCAGGGGCACCCCTTCGGCGAAAACATCGGTGTTCTCGCAGACCGGCCCCGCCAGGGTGTACCGGTGGGTGGCCTCCTCGTCGCGGTGGCCCACCTTCTGTACCCGATGCTGGACCCCATAGAGGGCCGGACGCACCAGGTCCGTCATGCCGGCGTCCAGCAGGGCGTAGGTGCGCGTGCCCACCTGTTTGATGTAGAGCACCCGGCTCAGCAACAGGCCGCACCGGGCCACCACGGACCGGCCGGGTTCCAGGATCACCGGAAGCGGCAGGGCCTCTACCCGGGGTTTGAGAGCAGCCAGGATCTCATCCACCCAGGGGTCCTCTTCCCGCTGGTAGTCCACGGCGAAGCCGCCCCCCAGGTCCAGGTATTCGGCCTCGGGCAGGTGGTCCAGCAGGGAGAGCACCCGGTCCAGGGCCTGGAGATAGGGCTCGGGCCGACGGATCTGGGAGCCGATGTGGACCTGCAGGCCGCGGATCCGCAGTCGGGCGCGGTACCGCCGGATCAGGTCGGGCACCTGCTCCAGGGGGATGCCGAAGCGGCTCTCGGGCAGGCCGGTGGCGATTCTGCGTTCCGTGCCCGGATCCAGGGCGGGGTTCACCCGGATCCCCACGGCCGCACCGGGCCAGTGCCGGGCCAGGTAGGCCGCTTCACCCTCGTTTTCCAGGTGGATGGCGAAGATGCCGGTACGGGCAGCGAGGTCCAGTTCTTCGGGGGTCTTGGCCGGCCCGGCGAAGACGATGCGTTCCGCGGGGATCCCCGCCTGCCGGGCCTGGACCACTTCGCCACCGGACACGGCGTCGGCTCCTGCACCCAGGTCGGCCAGGGTTCTGAGGAGCCATCGGTTGGGATTGGCCTTCAGGGAGTAAGCCACAAAGCGCAGGTTCCGCCAGGCGTGGGGGAACCGGAGGAAGTCCCGGCGGAGCCGGGCCAGGTCGTACACATAGAGCGGTGTGCCAAACCGGGCCGCCAGAGCCTCCAGAGAAACGCCACCAAAGGTCTCCAGGGTGTGCATGGCTCTCCTCGTGCTCCAGGCTATGGGGTTGGCAGGTGCCAGAGTTTAAGGGCCGTAGGCCGGCCCGGCATCCGGAGCAGGTACACGCCCCCGGGCAGGGAGGGCAGGGACACGGGCCGGGAAGAGAACACCTGGAACCGGGTGATTCGCCGGCCGGCGACATCCCAGAGTTCCAGGGTTACCGGATATCGGCTGGCCAGAACCTGTACGCGGCCGTTACCCAGGGCGCGGAGTTGAGGCTCGGGGCTGGAGTGGGGAGGGGTCTCGGTCGCCGGCACCTGGCCCCAGGCGGCGATCCGGGCGGTGAGTTCTCTCCGGAGACTCTCGGGTTCCACGGTGGACCAGGCGAAGGCCAGCGCCAGCGTGGAACCGGTGCGGATGCCCACTGCAGCCCCTGCAGAGGTCTGGAGCACCACCTGGCCCGGGCCCTGGGGGGACAGGGGCCATCGGACCCGGGCGGTGAAGCTCAGCCCCTGGAAGGGATCGGCCACACCCTGGAGGGTCAGGAGGGTGTCGGCGAGGGAATCTCCGGGAAGGGTGCCGAAGGTTTGGGCCAGCACGGTGCTGTCCAGGGTCGTGGGCCACCCGGTGCCCGTGATCACGGCCCGGCCGCCTGCTGCGATCAGGGACTGGAGGCGCAGGGTTTCCGCCGGGCTCCACCGGACGGAACCGGTGTCGCTGAGGAACCACCAGAGATCCGGGGGGTCTGCCCAGGGTTGGCCCGGGGCCGTAGAGGTCACCTGCGGGGTCTGCAGGGCCTCCGCCAGGCGCTGGAGCACGGCCCCACCCGTGGGAGCCCATCGGCCGTCCACCAGGAGTACCCGGGGGGCGCCCGGCTGGCGTCGCCAGGTGAACACCCGGGAACTGTCGGAGGGGTTTCCCGCACAGTCCTGGGCCCGGAGGCGGACCCCAAAGACCCAGCCCACGGGCAGCGGATCCGTGGTGGTGAACACGGTATCCTCGGGTGTCAGCGTGGCCCAGGCGGTCCAGGGGCCGTTCAGGAACTGCAGGTACACGGTGTAGCCGCTCAGACAGGAATCGGCCACCGGATGCCAGGCCAGGGCGCCGAACCCCTCCGGGGTGATCCAGGCGCTGGTGGGTTCTGGTGCCCCGGGGGGCAGGGTGTCCGGGGGCTCGGCGTGCAAGGAGACGCTCTGGAACGCCGAATTGCCCTCGGTATCCAGGGCAAACAGGTGCAGGGTGTAGTCGCCCATACCCAGGGACTGAAAGTCAAAGTAGCCGTTGGTTTCCAGGTGGTTCGTGACGATGTAGTAGTGCTCGCCGTTGTTGGACCAGGGCGCATACACCAGGTGCACATAGCTGTTGGAGGGCAGGGTGACGAAGGTGAACACCGTGTCCGGTCCCCGGACCAGGCTGTCGCTCCGGTACAGGGCATAGCCGATGCGGTAGATGCCGTTGTTGGTGCCCCAGGGATTGAGATCGGTGGTGTCCATGGCCAGGACCACCACATCCACCCGGCCGGTGAGATGCTGGGGATCCAGGGCCTGACCCAGGCCATCACGGAAGAATTGCACCTGGAAGATGCCGGGCCGGTACGGATCCTGGAAGGGGTCCAGGCGTTCCGGGGGCAGGAGGGGGTTCCGGGTGGGCAGGCCGGAGGCGCCCCCGCCATCCTTGAAGTGCACATGGTTGTAATCGTTGAGCCAGCCCACCAGGTCTCCGGCCTCTACCCAATCGCCCAGGTGCAGGTCGGCGCGGGGCACCACATGCACATAGGCGAAGCGACCCACGCGGATGCCGCCATTGCCGCCACTACCGAGCCAGAGCACCTCGCCAGAGGCCACGGCATACACCGGTGTCCCCTCCAGGTCGTAGATGTCCACGGCAGCGTGAAAGTGGGGCGGGGGACCCGTGCGGTACTCGGCAAAGGTGCCGGTGATCGGGTGCTGTTCGTTCATCGGGGCCAGGGGCCAGGGATAGCCCATCAGGGCAAGCGCCAGAAGTGCGAGCATGACTTCACCACGAAGGTTTGACCCTGGAACTCCACCGGCAGGGTGGAGGCCAGGGGGGCCGAGAGGTCCCGATGGTGCAGGATGCCGTCCTCGGTGAGCCAGAAAACCCGCCGGAGCTGGAACACGGCCCGCTGGTCCGGGCCCTCGTAGTGCCAGGTCCCCAAGAGGAGCACGGCCCTGCCCCCGGAGGGATCCACGAACACCCGGTACCGCCCCTGCAGGGGCAGGCGGAGGGTATCCCCGGGTCCGCGCCAGAGAAACCAGCGGTTGCCCTGGTTCATCAGAAGGGTCCGGGCCGAGAGGGGCCAGAGCCGGAGGGGTGCCGGACTCTGGAGCCAGACCCGGCCGGAGGGGTCCACCAGGGCGAAGTCCTGGATCCGTTCCTCCTGAACGGTGTACCGCAGGATCAGGGGCCGTTCCTGCCAGGCCACCATCTGCGCCAGGAAGCCGGCCAGGGAGTCGTGGGCCTGCAGGGTGCCGTGCTCGTCGTAGACGGCAAGATGGATCCAGGCGTTCTGTTGCCAGGCCACGGCCCATTGCAGGCCCAGGGAGATCACCTGCACCGTGGGTTCGTCGTTCCAGTCGGTGCCGGGTAGCCTCCGTCGGAACCGAAGGGTGCCCTCCGGGGTGTAGCCTGTGAGTTCTCCGATGGACGGCCGGACGAGGAGCCAGAGGTTTCCCAGGCAGGTCACGAAGGGGCGGACCTCGTCGGGGGCCGGTGTGAGTTCGTAGCGGGCCACCAGCCGGGCGTTCTCCACGAGGCCGTAGACGAAGACGGGCGGATCCTGGCTTCGCCGTCCCAGGAACGCCTGGCGATGGGAGGCCCCGGGGCAGGGGGCCCATTGGACTGCCTGGAGAGGTTCGCCGAAAAGGGCGGAGAGGGAGATCCGTTCCCCCTGTGGACTTACCAGGTAGCCGCACTGGGCCTGGGGTGCCGGTGGGGGCGTAGGGCGTCCGGCGAGGGTCACGAGGAGCAGGAGCAGGGGCATCATGGCAGGGGCAGGGGAAGGCTCTGGCTCAGGGTGTCCAGATCGGTCCACTCGTCGGTGGCGTCGTGTACGGCGGGGTCATCGGGGATGGCGTCCACGGCCGAGCTGTTGGGATCGTTGCCGGCCACCCAGAGGAGGCCCCGGGGCGAGCCCGAAGGCAGGCCGCCGATGCGATCCCAGGGCAGGCGGAACTCCAGCACCTGGAGCCCGGTGGTGCCGTCGCCGGTGTAGGCGTAATCTTCGCCCTCGGCCCAGGCAGCGTCGTAGGTCCAGGTGCCGGTGGCCTCGTCGTAGGTGCAGAGGTTCACCACATCTATCCTTTGCTCGCTGTCTTTCCAGTGCAGGTAGAGTTCGTAGTCCACGGCCAGGGGTTCCACGAAGTTCAGGAGCCGTTCCCAGGCGTCGTGGCCCGCCTGGTTCGTGAAGCCGCCGGGGCCAAGGTCCAGGCCGAAGCCGTAGGCCACGCCCCAGTTGGCGGTATTCCGGGTTTCCAGGGCCAGGTAGAGGTACTGGGCGTCGGCCGCTGCATAGAAGCGGTATAGGTTGGCCCCCTCGGGTGCCTGGGTTTGGGAGGTGTCCAGCAGGATCCAGTCCTCGTCCGGGGCGATGACGCCGTCCAGGGTGATGTTCACGATGGAACCCTGGAGGGGTTCCAGCACCAGGGGGTCTACCGACACCATGCGGTCCTGGACCTCCACGCCCGTGAGGGTATCCGGCCGATAGCCGGGGGCGGTGGCCACCAGGGTATAGGTGCCGGGGGCCAGACTGTGGATCTCATAGGCGCCGGTGCTGGTGTCCGTGGTGGCGGTGCCGGCCTCGTCGCCGGCCGCGGTATAGGCCCGCACCGTGGCCTGGGGATAGGGGGGCAGGGTGTCGTCGGTGAACACCACGCGGCCCTGGATGCCGCCGGGGGGCCCTTCGGCCCGGTAAATCCGGTAGTAGCCGTTGTCCTCGTGGAACTCAAAGGTCCAGTAGCCCGCCTCCGGAATGAAGGCATCAATGTGGTTGCCGACGCCGCTCTGGTTCGGCAGGGCATAGCCCTCCAGGGCGCCGTGGTCGTCCTCCGGGGTGCCGTAGGCCAGGTCCCAGGTCTGGTTGGGCACGAACTTGAACATGATGGAACCGGGGCCCAGCTGTATGGTGCGGGTCCAGGTCCAGTCGGCCACCAGGTCCATCCGGGTGTGCTCCAGGTCTTCCAGGGCCCAGCCATTGAAGTCGCCCACCAGTTGCATGGTCTGGTATCGGGTCAGGAAGACCTGGCCCGGGGGTTCGGAGACGCGGGTTGCCTCGGAGCCGGGCGAGAGGAGCCGGGCGCATCCCACAAAGCCCAGCCCCAGCAGGCTGAGAAGGATCCAGCGATTCATTGGCTTGCCTCCCTCAGGGGTTGGTAAAACCGGAACAGATGAAAGCCTCCCAGCACCAGGAAGGCGAGGAACTCTTTCCAGTTGCCGGCGAAGTAGGCCAGCAGCACGCCGGCGGCCGGAATCAGCACGGCGGGGGAAAGGAGCAGGTACGCCAGGGTCCTGCGGAGCCGGGCCGAAGGTGTATTCCGGATCACGGGCACGAGCGGCCGGGTCATCATGATCACGATGGCCGAAGCCAGGAACAGGCTCAACCGGAAATAGGTGACCACCTCGGGGTTGACCGGCCGTGGGTGGACCCCCAGGAGGCTCAGGCCCAGGAGCAGGTAGATCCCGAGGATGATCTTCCACATCATGGGACCCGCAGCAGGGAGTTGGTGTAGGGGCCGGACTGGACGGTTTCCGGGTTGGAGGGGTCCAGGTACCAGGCGGTGCCGTCTACCACATACTTGTACTGGTACACGCCGGGTCGGAGATCCAGGACCACGGACCAGATGCCGTCGCCGGCCACGCGGTCACCGTGGGTGCCGTCGTCGTACATGCGGCCGATGCGGGGGTCAAAGGGGCCGTCGGCGGTGCCGCACCAGCGGTTGAAGTCGCCGGCCACATTCACGAAGCGGGCCGAGGGGGCGTAGAACTGAAACAGGACCCCGCCGTCCACGCGGTGGGGGGCGGGCAGGCGGGGCTTGAGGAGCCGCACCACGGCGCACTGGCTCCCCAGCAGGGTCAGGGCCACCAGGAGTGTGAGGGCGAGCCTCTGGCGGTTCATGGCCTTAGAAGGTGAGTTCCGCCCAGAGGGTGAGGGCGTGTTCTTTGGCCAGCCTTCCTTCGGCTTCCAGCATGGCCTTACCCAGCCGGCGGAAGTTGGTGTACAGCAGGCTCTGGGAGACGCCCTGCTGTTCCAGGAAGGCGCGGCGGTTCCGGTACTCGTCGTTGAGATCCCAGGGGCGCAGGCCGTAGGCGAGTTTGAGGGCAGCGGCCGGAGCCAGCTGGTATCCGATCTCGGCGTACCAGAGGCGGTGCTGACCCCGGGCCTCCAGGTCCGGGGCGTGGATGCGGAAGAGGCGATGTTCCAGGTACAGGCGCCACCGGTGCCACTGCCCCTGCAGGCCCAGCACTTCTACAGCCGAAAGGGGAGCCTTCCGCAGTCCGGCGCAGGCCAGGCCGCCGTGGTAGAAGAGGGTCAGGTTCGGGCTGTGGACAGGCCACCGCCAGGAGGCCTCCAGCAGGTGGGCCGGGGAGACGCCCACCAGGGGCCAGGCGAAGTAGGGCAGGCGGCTATACTCGCTGAACTCCATCAGGTAGGCCCAGGGCAGGGAGTCGGGGGCCTGGATCTGGAGCCGGGTCAGGTGCCAGGCCCAGTCCAGGTCGTGGACACGGCCGCTATCGGCCAGGATCCACCGCGTATAGGTGACCTCCCGGTCCCGGGTGGCCAGGAACAGGGAGTCGTAGGCCCAGTGCTGTCGGGCGAAGGCCAGGCGGAGGGTGTGGTGGTCTGACGGGGTCCATTGGAGACCCAGGTAGGTGCGGCTGCGGTGCGAGCGGGTCCAGGAGCGGTGGGTGCGTTCCCACCGGCTGTAGGTGCCGTCCAGGTCGGTTTCGCCGGCGATCCGCAGGCGAACACCCCGGCCGTAGGCTGCGGTCAGCCCAAGGCCTGGCCGGGCCTGCCAGGTACCCTCCAGGGCACCGAAGAGGTCCCGGTCGTACAGGTTGAAGTGGATCAGGTTGCCCGTGGAGTCGTCCCGCAGGGAGTCCGGGCTGGGTACCTGGTTGGCCCGCTGGAAGCCGTCCAGAAACCGGAAGGAGAGGGCCAGATGGTGCTTCTGGCCGGCCTGGACCCGGAGGTACCCCAGATCCCGATCCGTGGAGATCTGGTTGGCGTACAGGGCCGTGGCCTGGAGGGGGCCACCGTGGGCCTGGAACAGCAGGCCCTGTTCGTCGCGGCCGAAGGGTTCCCGGAACTCCCCCTGCCGGCCCACCAGTCGGAAGGGGTCCGGGCTTTCGTACACCCAGCGGTTGTAAAAGGTGACGATCCTGGGATTGGCCCCGAGGGTGAGGCGGGCCCGTTCCACGCGGACCGGGATCAATCGGGTGAGGGTATCCAGGTTCAGGCGGGTGTTGTAGCGAAGCCGGAACCAGAGTTGGGCCAGGTCCAGGGTCACCTGGAAGTCCAGTTTGAGGTCGGCCTGGGTGTCCTGCAAACGGAACCGGTTTTCCAGGGTATCGCGTTGGCCCTTCAGGAAGCCCAGGAGTCGGCCGTGGACATACACGAGGGACGAAAGCGGCGTATTGGAGGTGGGCAACACGGGCACCAGGCGGCCCTTTTCGTCCACCTGGATCACCGAGTTGCCATAGGCGCCGGCGGTGACGGGGTTGGCCGGGTCGGCGGTCCACTGGCCGTCCACCACGAACTTGTACTCGTGGCGGCCGGGGCTCAGGCGGACCACCACCGACCACACCCCCCGGTCGTCGCGCTCCATGGGCAGGGCCGTGGGATCCCAGTGGTTGAAGTCGCCGGCCAGGTACACCTGGCGGGCGGTGGGATCATAGTAGGTGAATCGGATCCCGTCCGGAGTGGCCTCCGGACCGGCCCCGAGGAGCGCCAAGGCCAGAAGAAGGTGAGGGATCATCGCTTAGAACCAGAACTTGACCAGGATCTTGGCCCGGTCCACGGGTTTCACATAGGGGTTCTCGGAAAAGTCCCAGTCCTGCACCAGGTTGCCGTCGGTCTGGCCGGGATCGCCGTATTCCAGGAAGAGTTCCGTGTTCTGAAACCGTCGGTAGGCCAGCTGGAAGAAGACGCTTTCCCAGGTGCGAAAGGTGCCGAGGCCCCAGGCGGCGCGGCCGTAGAACTGGAGCGACGGCGTAAGGTTCACCCGGAGCTCCGTGCCGAAGAGGTGGCGTTGTCCCAGGGAGTACTCCACCTCCCGGCCGTGGGTGTTCACCCCGATGTCCTTGATCATGTACTGGAGTTTGACCCGCAGGGTGCGGTTTTCCCCCACCACTTCCAGGAGGAAGTGGTTCCAGGTGCCCAGATGGTCCTTCCAGGAGTCCAGGGCCATGCGGGCGTTCACGCCCCCGATGAACTCCGCGTAGACCTCGCCGTAGTTCCACCAGGTGGTATAGGGCTCGGAGAGCATCACGGGATGCTGGTAACGGGTGCGGAACCGGCGGGTTTTGTAGATGAGGTTCACGGCCCGGTAGGGCAACAGGTAGATGACCTCGGCGTAGACGCCCTGGCGGTCAAACTCGTGGTCAAAGGAGGGATGAAACCGATTGGAGAACTCGTCGGTGAAGTTGGGGCCGAAGGCGAAGGCCGAGCCGGCCAGTTTCAGGTGGTGCCAGGTGAGGTATCGGATCTCGGCCTCCAGGGCCACATTGCGGAGGTCCCAGCGGCCGAACAGGGTCCAGCGGGGATCGGGATCCGGGAGGCGCACCTGGGGGTGCACCGAGCGGGCGGCCTCCAGGCGGAAGTAGGTGGCGCCGGAGAGGTGCAACTGGGCCTGCAGGGCCGACACCTCGTTGTAGGTGGGGGGTGGGCCCACATGCCAGTCCTTTTTCAGGTACACCAGGGCCAGGTAGTTCTCCCGGCCGAAGGCGCGGCCCAGGCGGGCCAGGGTGCCCTCGCCCCGGAAGGTGCGGAACTTGTAAAGGATCGTGGTGCCGAAGAAGCCGGCCAGTTGCCAGAAGTCGCCCCGGAATCCCTCAGCCTTGGGGCCCCAGTTGTCGTCGCGGGCCCGGTCCGTCTGGATCAGATGCAGGAGGGGAGAGTCCATCCAGAAGCGGTCCTCCCGGGCGAAGAGCAGGGCTTCGGCCCGCGCGGCCTTGAGGTCCAGGTGGTACTGGTTCAGGTACAGGCGGGCGTCGTTGGCGTTGCTCAGGAGGTTCAGGGAGGTGAAGGCCTCCAGGTTCGGATAGGGGTGGATGGAGAACTTGAGTTCAAAGTACTGTTTGGGGTTCCAGAGGTTCCAGGGGGTGGGCGTGCGGTTCTTATCGGCCACGAACTCGCCCTCGTAGTAGCCATTGAGGGTGACCGGTGAGGCGTTCAGGGCCAGGGGACCTGAAAGAAGGGCAAGCCAGAGAACGGCCAAACGCTTCAAAGGCAAAAGGAAGCGCGCCCGGAGGGACTTGAACCCCCAACCTTTGGCTCCGGAGGCCAACGCTCTATCCAGTTGAGCTACGGGCGCGTGGGTTTCCCCAAACTTTACAGCGTGACGAGCTCTGCGTCTACCCGCTCACCCTCCAGGGTGAGCAGGATGTAGGTGCGCTTCCGGGCAAAAATTGTATCCGTGGGGGAGCCCGGATTCAAGAGGAGGAGGCCGCTCTCCTCCCGACGGATCAGGGGCTGGTGCGAGTGGCCGAAGACCAGGATGTCCAGGGGGGTGTCCCGGAACCGGGCCTTCACCCGCTGGTCCAGGCCCAGGGGAGCCCCGAAACCGTGGATGATCCCGATGCGCCGGCCCTCGGCCTCAAACACCTCCCGCTCGGGCAACTCGCTGACCACGGCGTACTCGTCCATGTTGCCGTACACCGCCCGCAGGGGTTTCACCGAGCGGAGTTCCACCAGGAAGTCGTGGGAGGTGAAGTCGCCAGCGTGGATCACCAGATCGGCGGCATCAATGGCCTCCCACACGGACGGGGGCAGGTCGCTCGCCCGGTGCGGGATGTGGGTGTCCGACAGGACCACGATCCGCATGGCGCCCTCCCGGGCTTTAACGGTTCTTCTTCTTGTGCCGGTCCCGCTTCCGACGCTTCTTGAGTTTGTGCTTTTTGATCTTCTTCCTCTTGCGTTTCCTTCCGCAGGGCATGGTGCCTCCTTCTTCAGTTCTTTAACGGGATTTGCTGCTGGAGGGCCCTGGAAACCTTAAAGACCACGGTGGGCCGTTCGGGGATCCGGACCTCCTGACGGGTTTTCGGGTTCCGTCCCACCCGGGGTTTTCGGTTGACCACCACGAAGACGCCAAAGCCCCGGAATTCCACGCGTTCCCGTTGCAAAAAGGCGCGTTTGAGGCTCCGAAGCATCTCGTTGACCACCGTGGCCACCTCTTTTCGGGGAA
>CAZXAO010000011.1:0-19764 GCA_964638465.1 uncultured bacterium
CCCCCCACATCTATGTAGTCCCCGGGATCGGGTTTGTAGCCGGCACTGGTGGCGATCATGTCGCGGATCATGATGTCCTTGAGCAGCATGAACCTGTGGTTCACCTGATACACGGGCTGCAGACGCTGGAGCTCGTCGGCGGAGAAGGAGATCGGGGCCCCCCAGCCCTTGAGCTGACGGCAGTACCAGTCGGTGTTCAGGAGCGAGAGGTTGGCGATGATCACATCCCGCCGAATGCCCAGCACTTCCTGGTCAAACCACAGGGGAAAGGTGTCGTTGTCGCCGTTGGTGAACATCACGGCCTTGCCCGGTCGGGGTGACTGGAGCATGTTGTAGGCGTAGTCCTCGGCGATGTAGTTGTGGGACCGATCCCGGTACGGGTAGGCCCAGGCGAACTGCCAGCCCACGATGCCGGCGGCCAGCAAAAGACCCACGAGGTGGGCCAGCCGGGGGATTCGCAGGTTGACCTTGATGAGGCGGAGGATCTCATACAGGCCGATGCCCGCGTACAGGCCGATCATGGTGAAGCCCAGGGCGAAGAAGTAGTCCCGGTCCCGCACCTCGGTCAGGCCCCGGGCCTGGTTCAGCGGGTTCACGGGCATGGTGGGCGAATCCTTGAGGTTCAGGTAGATGATGAGTCCCAGAGTGCCCAGGAGCAGCAGGCCAAAGAGCAGGGCAAAGGACTTCCGCTCGTTGGCGAAGTGGGTGAGGATCCCCACCAGCGCCAGGAAGGTCACCGGAATCAACAGGGAGCCGTACTGCCAGGAATAGTAGAGCCAGAACACCTTGAGCTGGTCCACGAAGGCAATGCGGCGGGGCAGGATTTTGGCCGGTTCGTACTGTTTCCGGGTGAGCACATCCAGGAAGGCCTTCCAGTCGTCAGGCTCGGCCTCGTTAATGCGGAGCAGGGCCGGGTGGGCGGCGCCCCATTTGGCCCGGATGATGAGGAAGAACTCCGTGGAGAAGCCCAGGAGCATGAGGAGCAGGGTGAAGCCGCGCCAGTCCCTGTAGAGTTGATCCCGTACATAGATGGCCACCGTGGCCAGAAGGGCGCCGGCGATCTGCAGGGCCAGGTTGCCGAAGAGGAGCCCGCCGGCCGAGGCCACCAGGGCGACCACCAGGGCAATCACCCACAGGCTGTTGAAGTCCAGCCGCTGGCGGTAATAGAGGTAGAAGAGCAGGATGCCCTGGAACACCAGGTTGGCAATGGAGACCTGCAGGGTGGGTTCATAGGAGATTTTTAAGGCCGCATAGAGGAGCCCCAGCACCACGATCAGCGGCACCAGTTTGATGTCCCACAGGATTTCCCGTTTCACCAGGTACACGAAGAAAATGATGGCCGGCAGGCCGATGAGGGCCCCCAGGTGGATCCCCGACCACAGCAGGGTGATGTAGCCGATGAAGATGAGGTATCCCAGACTCCGGGGGTCGTCCTTCTCCTCCCACCACTTGAAGGCCACCCAGGCGGTAAACAGGATGATGAAGTTGGCAGGCGTATAGGTTTCCGCCTCGGTGGAGTTGAACCACACCGTCTGGGCAAAGGCCCCGATGAGGGCCCCAAAGATGCCGCTCAGGTGGACCAGGGAGCGGGGAAGGTCCCGGTTCCAGAGACGCAGGGTCTTGACGGTGAGGAGGTACACGAACCCGGCGGTCAGGGCTCCAGTGGTCACGGAGATGAGGGTGATCTTGAGCACCACATTCTGCGGAGAGCCGTCCCGCACCAGGCTGTAGAGGACATGAAGGGGCAGGGGGAGGAGGGTCATGAACTTCCCCAGGATCACATAGAGCGGTGTTCCTGGAGGATGGGGCACCCCCAGGATCACAGAGGTCGCCAGGAACTCACCCACATCCCAGAAGACCACGGTGGGGGCCTGCGTGTAGAAGTACACGAGCCAGACGACGAAGCTGACCAGGCCAAAAAGAAGCCACTGGAGCCGTTTTTCGGACATCGTTGCCTCCTTCTTACACCAGAGCTCTCATGACGGGCTGGAATGCGTGATTATACCCCGACGACCGGGACCGGGCAACACGCCGGCCTCGTCAGGTGGGGGGATCCGAATAAGCCGGGCGAAGCCGGCTGCCGGAACCCGGTGAACCTGGGGCCGTTGTCCAAACCCACGGAGTTCAGAACGACAGCCGTGGGATGGCAGTGCGCAAGGGGGTGGGGTGTACTTCCAGGGGAGAATCTAAGGGGGCCATCCACAGGACCAGCAGGGGGAACCTCGGTAAGCGCAGTGTCCATTCTGGGTAGAGCGGCTTCATCTGCAATATCTCTGTCCAGGGGTAGGAAAGCGGTGCTGGAGCACCGCACTCCAGAGGGTCGGGGTATCGCATCCAGAGGATAGGGGGTGCAGCGGCCAGACGCTGCTTTGGCGTGCGGCACACCCGTGCCGCTTTTGGAGTGCGGCGGCCTGACGCCGCTTTGGTTTTTAGGAAAGCGGTGCCAGGGCACCGCAGTCCAGAGGGAAAATCCCATGGGGTGGCTTCGTAGGGGTGGTTTTAGCCGCGATTTCCCTTGCTTTCTCAGGGGAAACGAGGGACTGCGTTCTTTGAGAAACAGGACCACCGAGTTTCGGGGCCGGACGGTCCCCACGCCCGAAGCCGTGGTCACTCAGGACAAGCGTAGAGGAAAGACCAGCCTTCCCCCCTCAACGACGGGGTTCCTTCAGATCCACCAAGGTGGAGATGGGGGGATTCGAACCCCCGACCCCCTGGTTGCAAACCAGGTGCTCTCCCACTGAGCTACATCCCCACAGGCCCAAAGTTTACATGCCCCAGGGCCAGGGGTCAATGGCCCCACACCCGTTCAATCCTGCTATCCCAGCCGCGGGGAAGCCCCTTTCCACGCAAGGAATTCAGGTCAGAAACCTGTCTTTTCCCCTTCCCCGGGTGCGGGCAGACGGAGCGCCACCGACGGCGCCAGCCGTGGGCAAGAGACCCGGGTACTGTCCGATTCCCTTTTTCCTGGAACGGCCTGGTGTCCCCCGGCCTGGGAACACACCGGGTCGGAGAGTTCCTTCGGGCCAGCACAATTTCTGGCCCCTCCCGGTTCGGCTCTCTGGGACCCCGGGGCCTGGACCGCCCCCTATCGGAAAAACGGGGTACCCCCGGGCAGGGGCGCCACCGGGGTTCCCGGGGGCCTGCGTGGAAACACCCTGTACCATCCTACATCACCATGCTCCGGATCCATTTGAGGGATCTCTGGCTCTGGTGGCCCGAGGCTCAGGAGGCTGTCCTGCGGGGGGTAACGCTGACCCTGGAGGGCCCGGGCCTGACGGTGATCTCCGGAGCAGCCGGTTCGGGAAAGAGCACCCTGCTACGGCTGCTTGCGGGCATTATCCCCCGGTACCAGCGGGCCCGAATTCGGGGCGAGGTGGCGCTTACCGCGGCTCCCCAGGACCCACCTGGCGCCACCCTGTTGCTCCAGCATCCGGAGACGCAACTGGCGGCCTTTTTCTGGACTCAGGAGGTGACCGGTTCCCAACCCCCGGGCCTGCCTCTAAAGCGGCTCTCCCGGGGTGAACTTCAAAAGGTAGCCCTGGATTGGGTTCTGCGGACGGCGCGCTCCGTGGTGCTCCTGGACGAACCCTTTGCGAACCTGGACGGCCAGGCCACAGCCCGGCTGGTGGCCTGGCTCCAGCGGGAACGGCACCGCCGCCGGATCCTGCTGGTGACCCATACCTCGCCCCGGGGATGCGCGCCCGATGACACCCTATGGATGCACCAGGGGCGGCTGGAACCCGCGTCCCTGGAGGACCTCCAGGCACGCCGCCAGTTGAGGGTTCCGCCCGAGCGCTTTGCCGGTCCTGTGTCGCGCCCGGTGTTCCATCCGCCCCGGCTCCAGGTGCAGGCCCTGCGGATCCGGCGCGGAGATCGGTGGCTCCTCCGGGATGGCCGGTTCCAGATGGCCCCCGGGGAGGTGGTCCTGCTCACCGGGCCCAATGGTGCAGGAAAGACCACCCTGGCCCGGTGGCTCGTGGGGCTGGAACCGGCCTCGGGGATGCTGTTCTGGGACGGGCGGCCCCGGGCTCACCTGAGGGGGTATGCTCTGCTGGTGCCCCAGCAACCGGAGCGGCTCCTCTGGGGCGCCACGCCCGGGGAGACCCTGGCGCACCTGGGGGGTGGCCAGCCCCTGGATCCCTCGTTGCCGGAATCCCTGTGGACCCGCGCATCGGTGCTCTTAAGCGGAGGAGAGGCCCAGATTGCAGCCCTGGCCCTGGCCTTCTCGCGGAATCCACCGGTGCTCCTCCTGGACGAGCCCACCCATGCCCTGGATGCGCAAAATCTGGAGAGGCTTCACCAATGGCTCCACAATTACCGGAACCGGGGCGGAATGGCCGTGGTCATCACCCATCATCCGTACCTGTTTGCGGACCTGGCCACGCGATGGTACCACCTGGAGGAGGCCCGGCTTGAAGAGCGGTTTGCGTGATCCCCGGACGCTGGCCTATCTGGCCGTGTTTGGGACCCTATGGGGCGCCTGGGAGATCACCGTGGGCTCCGTGTTGCACCTGGTGAACCTTCCCCTCAAGGGCACCTGGCTGGCCGCTGGAGCCATGGTCCTGGCCCTTACCGGTCGCCGGCTGGTGTCCGTGCGGGGAGGGCTCCTCTGGATGGGAGCCCTGGCCGCCCTGCTGAAGGTGTTTTCCTTCGGAGGTGTGATCCTTTCGCCCATGGTGGCGATCCTGGTGGAGGCTCTGCTGGCCGAAGGCGTGCTGCTCCTGGGTCGGAATCGGACCTTCGCTTATCCCCTGGCCGGTGGCGTGGCCCTGCTCTGGCCGCCCGTGCACCGGGCCCTGTTCCAGGCCCTCTATTTCGGCACCGAAGTGTATCAGGTGTACCTGCAACTGGCCCAACAGGTGGGGCGCTGGTTTCCCCTTTCCGGGGTCGTGGCGCTCCTGGTGGCCCTCTTCGTGCTGCAGTTCCTGGTGGGCCTGGCCGCAGGAGGACTCGCCCTTCTGCTGGCTCAAAGGGTTCGCATCCGACGATGACCGGATTCCTCTGGCTCTTCCTCCTGACCCTCTTGGGCGTGCCCTGGATGCCCCTGCCCCTGTTGGTCCTGTGGGCGGGGGGAACCCTGTTCCTGGCCCTCCGCTGGGCACCCGGCAGCCTGCGGGTGTTCCTGAAACCCTGGTTTCTGGGATCTGTGGCCCTTCTGGCCCTGGGGATGGTTCTGCTCCTGCCCGCTGCGCCCCTGATCCTGCGGATCCGGTGGCTCGGACGGTTCCTGTTGCGGGCCTGGATCCTGATCCTGTGGCTTCAGTTCCTCCGGTACCGGGTTTCGCCTCAGGCCCTGGTTCGGGGGCTCCGCCGTACGCCGCTGGCTCCCCTGGCACCCCTGATGACCCTGGCGGTATACCTGTTGCCCCTGCTGGTGGAGGACCTTTCGGCTTCGTGGGCCCTGTTCGTGGTCTGGATGCCCTCCCGCTGGCGACGGTGGCGTGCAGGACCCCTTTATCTCGCCTCCGTGGTTCAACAGGCCGTGCGCATTGCCGAGGACCTCTCGCTGGCGCTGTTCCTCGTTCGGCAGTCCAGAGAACCATGAGGGTGCACTACGCCATCGTGGCCCCGGTGGGCGGAGGCAAGACCACGGCCCTGCGATGGCTGGTGCAGCGATTTCCTGGGAAGGTGGCCGGGGTGCTGGCCGAACGGGTGGGCGGGGATCCACCGGAGGGGTATGAGCTGGTGTTCGTGCCCACCGGTGAGCGGTGGCCCTATGTGCGGAGCCGGCCGCCCGGGGTCCGGGTGGGGCGTTTCTGGATCCGGCTGGAGGTGATCCAGCGGGCTTCAGAGGGGTTGGCCGTTGAACAGCCGGATCTCTGGGTCCTGGATGAGGTGGGGCCCCTGGAGTTGCTCCGGGGTCAGGGCTGGTTTTCCTGGCTGGAACGAAGGCTTGCGGTTCCGGCGCCGCCTGTGGTGCTCACCCTGCGGTCGGCGTTGGAACCCTGGCTCCGGCAACGGTTTCCCGGGGTGGCGTGGCGCATGTATGCCCCCGCTGAGGTTCCCCGGTTGCTGGAGGCCCTTTTGAGGGGGAGAGAGGGCCGAGGGAAAGGGCTTCAGAAGCCCAGTCCCCACACCAGATAGAGGTACTTGTTGGAGTCCACCGACAGGAAGAGTTCCGAGTGGAAGGACGGTCGGTATCCCACGGACAGGGTAAACCGGCTCTCGGAGCCGTCGTGCCCTTCGGTTTCTACGGTGCCGTCCGCGTGTTTCACGAGGCGGTGCAGGTAGCCGTACCGGCGGACCCCCTCGTAGCGGCCGGCCACAAAGAACTTGGGGTTCATCGGGAGCCGGAAGTTGACATCCACGAAGAAGCCATTGGCGTGATCAAAGAGGTGGGCCACATTCACCACGGCCTGATCCTGGCCGTAGGTCTGGACATAGCCTTCGGCGAACTCCTGGAGCACGGCGTCCAGGTTGTCATAACGGGCCCGGAGGTACTCACCGATGATCCGGATGTTCTTTTTCTCCATGCTGAAATCTAGATCCACTGCGGTAAAGCGTGCAGTTTCGTGGAAGTCGTTAGGAGTGTATTGTCCCTGATAGCCCGAGATCCCAAAGGTTAGATTTGGTGTAGGATGGAGCGTAAATTTTCCGGAAACAGCCTTATCTCTGTTATTGTCTTTAAAATGGCTGGCTTCCCAGGAGGCCAGGTTATACAGCCATGGGGTAGAAGGGTTCGGCTGTGAATAAACCAGGCGAGGTCCCTGAAACCCTCCCAGATGATACTGAATTTTCCCGCCGAAGAGGTCTCCCAGAAATTCAATTCCGGGTTCCGACCAGGGCAGGGAGGTGGGCAGCATCAGCATCTCCTCCGTGCCCCACATGGGTCGGTGGGGAAACGGCCAATAAAAGTCTAGTTGCATCTCATAATTCTTCCCTAGAGGAAGGGCAATTAATCCCGCACGCACCTTGTGTCCTGTTTTGTATTCCCACCACAGCCAGGCTTCTCGGATGGGACTGTATAGGAGGCCCAGAGAACTTTGCGTGAGGAGCACATCCTCCTTCTGAAGGGGACGCTCGTTCCATTGTAGCATTTCCATGGTTCCGAAACCACGAACTCTGGGGGTAACGAACAGGTCCATAGCCATGGTCCACGACCGTGCAGTGAAGTGGGATCCAGAATCAGGATTATAAGAAGCGTAGAATGAACCGTAGCCGTCCCAGCGAAACTTTACGGCCTGAGCCCGTGCTTCTTTGCTCACAAGAATCAGCGCCAGCATCGCTAAACCCCAACGACGCATGGAACACCTCCTTTTGTTGATGTGTTTTATGTACCTGCACCTGTTTGGCTACATTTTACAAGTCCGACCCGGGGGCTGCAATGGGATGGGTGCACAGGCGCTGGTACAGGTGCCAGAGGCGTTGAACATAGGTGTCCAGGGAGAAGTGTTGAAACACCCACCGTCGGGCTTCCAGGCCCATTTGACGCCTCAGTTCCGGCGAAGCCAGCAGGGGCCGGGTCTTACGCAGAAAGTCCTCCAGGTCGCCGCGGCGAGCCAGGAAACCGGTTTCTCCTTCCCGTACGAGGCTATGGGCGGCGGGATAATCGGAAACCACCACCGGAAGTCCGGCGGCCTGAGCCTCCAGCACCACCATACCGAAGGACTCGGCGTGGCTGGTGAAGACGAAGACATCCATTCGGGTCAGGATTTCAGGCACATCCCTGCGAAGGCCCCAGAACCGGACCCGGGAGGCGATCCCCAATTCCCGGGCCTGTTGTTCTAAAGCCGGGCGTTCGGGCCCATCGC
The DNA here is from genome assembly GCA_964638465.1 of uncultured bacterium. Classification (GTDB taxonomy): domain Bacteria; phylum Hydrothermota; class Hydrothermia; order WGAB01; family WGAB01; genus WGAB01. The sequence continues at coordinate 7,752 of CAZXAO010000011.1, forward strand.
CCACGATCCAGGCCTCCAGGTGGGGAAACTCCCTGGCCAGGTGAGCCACCAGCTCCAGGAAGAGGGGATAGTTCTTGACCTCGGCCAGCCGCCCCACCATCCCCAGGATCAACGGGGCGTTGGGAGAAAACGGTCGGTTATAGGCAGGTGTGAGGCCCTCATAGGGGGTCAGGTCCAGAGCGTTGGGGAAAACGAGGATTTTGTGGCCCGGGATGCCGGCCCTGTGGCGCAGCAGGTCAGCCACGGCGTTGCTCACCGCCAGGGCGTAGTGGAATCGGGGGTGCAACAGCCGCAGGGTCCACTGCATTCCCCGGCGGGTGTCCAGGGCACGATAGCCGTGCCAGGTGAAGAGCCGGGCCCGGGGAAGGAACCCGGTAGCCAGGGCGGTGTACACCGTGGCTTTGAACCCGTGGCTGTGGACCAGGTGGGGCTGGAAAGCGCGGATCCGCCGGTAGAACCGGAGAAAGTTTCGGGGGTGCCAGCGGGTGCCCTCGTGAAACAGGGAAAAGGCGAAGGGAGCCTGCCGGTACTCAGGCTCCAGAGGGCCGGACTCAAAGGCCAGGACCTGAAGGTGAACCTCGGGTTGCTCCGCGAGTTTCCGGAAGACCTGTAGGTTCAGGGTTTCCACACCCCCCAACCCAACGGTCTCAACGACTTCCAGCACCCGGCAGGGGCGGTTATCCATGGGATTCGGGGGTCAGCACCTCCTGGAGCCGGAAGGCCGCATCCAGGATCTGGATCTCGTCAAACCCCTCGCTCAGACGAGGCGGCTCAAACTCCCGTTGCATCTTCTGCAGGACCGCTTCCCAGTCCACCGTGCGGACCTGTTCCCGATAGGGGAGCAGGGGATCTGAAAGACGGCGTTCCAGACACACCTCCGGCGGCACCCGAAGCCATACGGCCTCCAGACGCAGGGTCCGCAGGCGTTCAAAGTAGGCCTCCAGGGTGGGGGGCGCCGGCTGCCAGGGGAACAGGCTGGTACCTCCGCCGTGGATCAGGGTGTCCACGGCCTCTTGCAGAGCCGTGGCAAAGGCTTCGCGGTCTTCCAGGGGATGGACCATCTGGAGGAGAGCCCGGTGGATCTCCACCGGATGGGGTCGGCCAAAGAGGCCTTGCGACCGCAGGAGATCCAGCATCCGGGTGCCGATCCGCCGGAAGGCCTGGCCGATCTCCAGGAACACCCGGCGGGTTTTTCGGTCCAGATTCGTACGATCCACCACCACATCCAGCCCCCGGGCCAGGGCATGGATCACCGTACTGCGTTCCTGGCGCCGGTACAGGTCCACGAGGTGCTGCTGGTAATCGTAGAAGCTCAGCATCTGGATCAGGTCGTCCATGGAAACGCGGACCAGCCGATGGGGGGCCGCCTTCCAGAGTTGCCGGGCATAGGTGGTCTTCCCCGAGCCCACGAAGCCGACGAGCAGGATCAGCCGCTGGGTGTTCATCACGGGTTCCATTTTGGAGCCCGGTTCCCCAGGGAACAAGGTCAGGGCCCGTGAACCAGCCGTTGGGTGTGGGTGCCGAAGGGGGTCTGGACCCTCAGGAGGTAGACCCCAGCGGGCAGGTGGCCGGGGGCCCCCTGGAGGAGATGCGGGCCGGAGGTCTGGAGGTGCCGGGTGATCCTGTACCGCTGGCGGCCAGCCACATCGTAGAGGCTCAGGGTGAGGGAAGCCGGCCGTGGCAGGACGACGGGCAGGGAAAACCGCTGACGGAAGGGCTGGGGGTACGCCGGGCCGACCCAGAGGCGGAGGGGGGTGGCCCTGGTGCCCTGGACGGCGGTCCGGCCCGGGGCCGGAGCAAAGCCGGTGTGGCGGGCGTCGTGATGGAACATGGGCCAGGCCTGGGGTGCGGCCGCATAGGGGAGATCAAACACCAGGAGCCGGCTGGCCGTGAGCACGGCATACTCCAGGAGGCCGTCGGCATCCAGGTCGGTGACCACCGGGGTGGTGGTCAGGTGGTCGTAGATGGCCAGGGGGAACTCGGGCAGCGGACCGTCGGAAGACCAGGCCCGGAGATAGCCCTCTTCGTCGTTGTAGAACAGGAGTCCGGTCTGGCCCACCGCGCCGCCGAAGTTCTGGCCCCGGGAGACCTCTGCTGCAAAGAGCCGGTGGCCCAGGGTATCGTAGACCACCACGCTGTCGCCCCGGTTGATCGCCAGGTCCAGGGTGCCGTCGCCGTTGAAGTCCACGAAGGCGGGCTGGGCGTAAAGGCCGCCCAGGTAAAAGTAGGCTTCCTTGGGAAAACCTGGAAACGGCGTTCCGTTTGCTCGGAGCCACTGGATTCTGCCGAGGTAGAGCCCCACATAGTTGACGAAGGCCAGAGTGGGGGACCCCTGGACCTCACCGACGGCCACACTACTCCTCACCGGGCTACCCAGGTTCAGGGGGAATCCAGGGGCCACATCTCCGTTGGGTTCCAGCACATAGAGGGAGGCGGAAGTGGCAGCCGGAAGGATGATTTCCGGCACACCATCGGTGTCCAGGTCGGCCAGGGCCGGGGTTCCGGTGTCCCAGGTGCCTGCTCCGGTGGAGAAGACCACGGGCGAGGTGCCCAGGTAGGGGGTGCCATCCTCGTGCCAGATCGCCACGGATCCCTGGAGCGTGTGGACGATGACCTCGGATCGTCCGTCCTGGTCCAGGTCGGCAATTACAGGGGATGCATAGGCACCTGCTGAACCCTCATGGATTCCCCCCGGATAGGACTGGGGCCAGCCGGCCATGGGGGTTCCGTCCCACCGGAACACATACACCCGGTTGTTCGGGCTGCGGGGTGCCACCACCACTTCCAGGGTGCCGTCGCCGTCCAGGTCGGCCACGGCCGGGGCGTTCCAGACCTCGGGCTCGGTCTCCACGGGCCAGCCAGGAACCGGGGTGCCGTCGGCGTGGTACGCATAGATCCGGCCCAGGAAGTCGGCCACCACCAGTTCCAGGCCCGGAACCTCGGGGTCCAGGTCGGCCGCCACGGGGTGGTTAGACTCCTGGCTGATGCCTGAAACCGCAGGGAAACCGGGGTGCAGGGGAGGCAGGGCCACCAGCAGGGTTTCCGAGGGAGGCGAAAGGTTCCCCAGGGTGTCCACGGCCTCCAGGAAGTAGGCATAGGGGCCGGCCTCCTGGAGGGGAGCGTCGGTGAAGTGGCTCTGGGACAGGGGCACCGGGGTGAGGAGCCGGAAGGTGTCTTCCCCGGGTGCCCGCCGGAACACGCGGTACCCGTGGGCAGGCTGGGGCATCCAGGCCAGGTCCAGGGTCTGGATTTCCCGCTGGGCCCTCAGACCGTTGGGACGGGAGGCTGAGGCGGGCGACCAGGCCTGTTCCAGCAGGAGCCGGGCCTTCTGGTACACGGCCAGCTGGAATCGGGTCGGATGCTCGGGGTCTGTGAGGAGCCGAACGGTGAAGGTGGTGTCGTGGGGCCGGGCGTCGGCCGGCAGCCGGGGCCAGAGGATCTCCATGGGTCGGATGGTGCTGGCTCCCGAGTCCACCACCCAGCGGAGCCGCAGACTCTCGGCATCGTCCGAGCCCAGGTTGACCAGGTTCACCCGGAGGGTGCCCAGTCCGCCCAGACCCTGCCAGCGGAAGTGGGAAAAAACCACCCGGGGCTGTCCCAGAGGAACCCGCAGGGTGTCCCGCCATTCCCGTTCCTGTTGGCTGAAGCCGCGGGGATCCGGGCTCCAGTGGAGGGTGACCACCAGGCGCGCCATCGGACGGGGGGGCACTTCGCTAAGCCACAGGACGGCATTGCCGGGCACCGTGGTCTCCTTGCCCGGGGGCAGGTTCAGGGGCCTTCCCGGTGTTTCCAGGAGGGCCACCCAGGGGTCGGCGGAGGCCACACGAGCCTGGAGCCCATACGCCGTGTCGCGACCGGTGTTGGTCACCTGGAGCCACAGACGAAATCGCTCGCCCGCGTCCATCCGACCGTCGCCATCGCCCTGGAGTTCCTCGGGAAGCACGCCCACCACCCGGACCTCCTGTCGGCGAGGTCGTACCGGTACGGGTTGTCGGTATGGCAGGTAATCCCCGTGCCGCAGGGCCACCCAGAGGGTGCCCGGTTGCTGGGGAGTGACCTCCAGCCGTGCCTCTCCCGAGCCATCGGTCAGGGCCACGCTGTAGGTTTCCTGGCCCTTGTAGGCCACCACGGTGGCCCCCGGCACGGGTTCCTGGGTCTCGGCGTCCCGGACCTGGAGCGTAAGCACCTGCGGCCCGGGTTCCAGGGTTCCGGGGTTCACCGTGAGCAGGCACCGCCGCGGGGGTCGTTGCCAGAAGAGCAGGGCAGGATCGCCCAGCAGGGTTTTGCTCAGGTACAGGTACCGGAGCACGGAGTCCTGGTCCAGCAGGGGCAGAGCGCCCACCAGCGAGAGGGCGGCGGTGCCCAGGGTGAGGTGCGGCACGGTGTAGAGCACCCGGGCCAGCAGGGTGTCAAACACCAGCTGGCTGGCGGGCACATCGTAGCGGGTGGTGCCGAGGATGCCCACGGCGCCGGTCTGGGGGACCAGGAGGAACCGGGAGAGCACGCCGAAGCGATCCCAGGCGCCGGCATCGCATACCACGGCCTTCATGAAGGGCAGGTGGTGCTTGTTGGGCAGCCGGGTTTCCACCTCCGCCGCGCCGATGGGCACGGGCGGATCGTAGTTCACATACAGGCTGTTGTAGTTGCCGTGGCCGTTGACATACAGGAATCCCACGCCCTGGGCCAGGGCACTCAGGAAGTCCTGGAGGGTGTTGTCGTGATCCTGATCCTCGTAGAGTTTCAGGAGGGTGTAGTCGGCGGGCAAATGCCGGGCGAAGGCCTCGCAATAGAGGGGACCGTGGTTCAGGCCGATGAGGGTGCCGAGCAACAGGATCCTGCGGGGATCCTGGACCGTGGTCCCCGTGGAATCGCCGCCGGGCACCGACCGATAGGCCATGGCCTTGTGGACATACGCCCAGGCCTCCTCCGGGAACACGGCAGGCACCCGACCCACCAGAAGTTCGGGCACGAGGTCCAGACTGTCCTCGGGTTCACCGTAGACGGCATCACCGTCGGCGTTCCAGGTGCCGTCCAGGCAGGCGTAGTACAGGTCGGAGGGCACCCAGTTTTCGGTGGAGTCCAGGGAGAAGCGGACATGGACATACCGGGGGGGCACCTCGTTGGCGGCCCCCCCCAGGAGCACATAGCGGGTACCCCAGAGTTCATAGGCCTCCCGGAGGAAGTGACGGATCTTCTCCTGGGGGTCGCTGCCCGGATACCGTTCGTACACCCAGGCGACGGTGCGGACCACGGCGGGCAGGCCGCAACGGGTGTGCCAGGCCGCCAGGGTGTCAAAGGGTTCCCGCAGGGCGTCCGTAGTGAGGATCACCAGAGGAACCGGCCCGGTGTCCAGGGAGGGGGGGTCGTAGGCGTCCGGGGCCACGAAGTGGTGGGCGATCCCTTTGCCGGCAGGGAGGGTTGGGGGGATTCCGTTGAGATTCCGCTGGTAAACCGCCCGGATGGGGTCCAGGAGGCCGGGCCATTCCCGGCCCCGGGCCAGCGCCGGCGCTGGCCACGACCCTATCGCCCCCACCGCGCCTGCGAGGAGGCCCAGGTACCATAGTGTTCTCATAGGATTTTCACCACCTCACAGGGTACGGGGTGCGGAATGGCCAATCAAGCGGGATACCCACGCCACATAGGCGCGTTTTTGCCGATCCCAGGCGTGTTCCTGGAGGAACCGTTGGGCGTTCCGGGCCAGGGTGGCCCCCAGGTCCGGCTGCTGCACCAGGCGGAGCACCGCCCGGGCGAACTTCTCCGGGGTGACCGGAGGGTCCACGAAGAGCACCATGTCGTCGTGGAAATAGTGCTGGATCGCCCGGGTTCGGGTGGCAATCACGGGCAGCCCCAGGGCCACATATTCCATGAGTTTCACGGGCAGGATGACCTCGTTGAAGACATCCGGTTTCAGGGGCACGATCCCTGCATTCGCCGCACACAGCCGGGGGGGCAACTCGGCCATCGGGAAGATGCCCCGGTGGAATACCACCTGGTCCTCCAGCCGATGTTCCCGAACATAGGCCTGGATAAAGTCGGCGGCGTCCCCTACCCCGTAGAGGACCAGCTGCACCTGGGGCGCCTGGTCCCTGAGGATCCGCAGGGCCTGGACGATCTGATCCAGCCCCAGGCGGAACATGATGGACCCGTGATAGACCAGGCGGAACCGGCCGTCTTCCTGGCCCACCTTCGGACAGGGACGGAATACCGCGGGATCCGGCAGGTTCATGTACACGAAGAACTTTTCGGCAGGCAACCCGTGGGCGACCAGGGCGTCCCGATGGGGCTCGGAGACCGCCAGAAGGCGGTGGGCCAGGGCCGCGGACGACCGTTCCAGAAGTTTCAGGATCCGAACGGCCAGGGAGGTCTCCTTCCATCCCCGGCGGGACATGAACATCTCCGGGGTGAGGTCGTGGAAGTCCAGCACGGTTTTGGCCCCCATGAGCCGGGCGGGCAGGGCCGCCAGGATCAGGAAGTCCGGCAGGGTGCTCACCTGAACCAGGTGGTACCGCCGCCGCCGATGGAGCCGTGTGGCCGCCACCAGGGCCCGCAGGGTGAAGTCCAGATAGGCCCCCAGGTACTTGACCAGGCTTCCCCGGGCCTTCTCCCGGGCCTGGAGCCGGTAGATCCGTACGCCCCGGTACTCGTCCACCACCGGCTCCTTGCCCTTGCGAAGGCACAGCACATCCACCTCAAAGCCCGCCTCCACCAGGTTATGGGCCTCGTTCTGGACCCGGTTCTCGGCATAGGGGTAGTACTCGTACACGATCATCAGCACCCGGGGAACCATGTTACCTCCGTGAGGCCCAGATTATACGCGTGTATACTCAGAGCCATGCAGTGGTTTCGCCGCTGGCTCCACGCTTACCGGACCTGCAACCCGCCGGAGGGGCCCCTGGACCCCCTCACCCGGTTCCTGGTGATCACCCGGGTGTGCGTAATCTCCATGACCCTCACCGCTGCTCTCATCGGTGCTCTGCTGGCCCTGCGGTGGGGAGCGTTCGCCTGGGCCCCCTTCCTCCTCGTACTCCTGGGCCTCGTGGCTGCCCACATCACCAACAACCTGATCAACGACTGGCTGGACTACCGCTACGGCATGGATGCCCCGGACTATCCCCGGGCCCAGTACGCACCCCACCCCCTGCTGGCCGGCTGGATCACCGAGCGGGGCCTCGTGGGCCTGATCCTGGCCCTGAACCTGGTGGATCTGGGCGTCCTGGTGCTCCTGGCCCGGTGGCGGGGGTGGCCGGTGGTGGCCTTCGCCCTGGCCGGCCTGTTCCTGAGCGTGTTCTATGTAGCCCCACCCCTCAAACTGAAGTATCGGGGATTTGGGGAACTTTCGGTGTTCCTGGTCTGGGGCCCCCTGATGATCGGGGGCACCTTCTTCGTACTCACGGGCACCCTCACCCTGTCCGTGCTCTGGGCCTCCCTGGCGTACGGCCTCCTCGTGACCACCGTGCTCGTGGGCAAGCACCTGGACAAACTGGAGGAGGACCGCAAGCGGGGGATCCGCACCCTCCCGGTGTGGCTGGGGTTCCACCGGGCCCTGCGGCTGCAGCAGGTTTTGCTGTTGGCCTTCTTTGGCGTGCTCCTGGGGGCAGCCCTCACCGGCGCCTTCCTGTGGCCCCTGGTGCTCTCCCTGTTGAGCCTGCCCCGACTGCGGACCGTGTGGCAGCGCTTCCAGGAACCCCGGCCGGCGAACCCCCCGGAGGAATGGCCCATCTGGCCCTTGTGGTATGTGGGCTGGGCCTTCTGGTTCACCAAACGCGCAGGAGCCCTGCTCATCGCAGGGCTCCTGCTGGAAGTGTGGTTTCCTTCGACTGTGCTACGCGTTCCCTTTCTGTAATGCCTCGGAACGACGGGTGTTGCCGATGATCTCGTAGGCCCGAAGGGCGCGCTTCCGGTACTCGGATTTCCGGGTCCAGCGGTACAGCGTCTCGGCGATCTGGGCCTCCTTGTCCCTGAAGGTGTACTCCGCGGCCCCTTCCAGTGCCTTCCGGGCCAGGGCGATGGCCTGGTCCTTCTCGCCCCGATGCCACAGGATCTTTGCCCGAATGAACTGGACTTCCACCAGGTTTGCAGGGGAGGTGTCGCCCTTCTCGTGCTGTGCCTGGTAGTAGGCTTCGGCCTGCTCCAGCAGCTCCGCGGCCCGGTCCAGGTCGGTGCCTGCATCGGCCAGCACATGGGCCAGGTTCAGGTAGACTGCGAACTGGAAGTCCTGGAGGGTGTGTTTTTGGGCCAGGTCCGCAGCGGTTTCCAGGGCCTTGCGGGCCTCCTCGTGCCGTTGTTCCAGGCGGTACGCTTCACCCAGGTTGATGTAGGCCAGCACCATCCCCCGGTGCCGATCCCGCTCTGCAGGCACCCGGGCGAACCCCTCCAGGGCGTCCTGGAGCAGCCGGATGGCCTCCTCGGTCCGATCCAGCAGGATGAGCCCGCCGGCATAGGAGACCAGGGCGTAGGCCCAGCTTTCACGGTGCTTCTGCAAAAGCTCGCTGTCTTTTTTCTCTACCAGGTGCTGGATGGCGGCCTCCAGGGTTTCCACCGATTCCTTCACCCGGCTCTGGTGGAGCAGGAGGCCTGCCCCTACATTCACCAGGTTGAGTTCATCCCGCTCGTCGCGGGCCCGTTTCTTGGCCCACTCCAGGAACTGTCGGGCCCGTTCCCAGTTGCCCTGCAGCGTGGCGATGCGGGCCAGGAACAGGGCCGCCCGAAAGGCCACGGGGCTTTCCCCTCCCTCCTCCAGGCAGTGTTCCAGGGCCGCGGCAGCCTCCTGGTACAGCCCCACATTCCGGAGGGCCACCCCCAGGGTATACCACAGCTCTGCCGGCTCCCTCTGGGTTCCCCGCAGGCCCACCAGGGAGCGGCTGAGTTGCTCCAGCAGGTTGCCGTTGAGTTCAAAGAGGAGAAACACGGTCCCCCGGAACCTTAACCGTTGATGTTCTCAGAGATCTCGCCCACGATCACGATGTTCAGCTCCATGTAGTCGCCTTCGGCCTCAATGTAGGTATCGGTGATGGTGACATTGCCGTCCACCTCCTGCCAGGCCTGCACCACATCGTTCCACACGGCCATGGTGGCGCTGTCCGAGCTCAGGGGACTCCGGCTGATGTACATGTGCAGGTGGTAGTTGTCCAGGAGCTGGGTGCCGGCGGGGTCCAGGTATACCTCGGTTTCCGTGGGGTCAGGCACGGTCATGGTCACGGTCATGTTCTCGGGCAGAGTATTGGGGTCAATGGTCAGGGTGTACTGGAAGTGGACCCCTTCCTCCCAGAAGTCCAGGGTGAAGGTGCCTCCCTCGCTGGCCCGCACATACCAGGACTCGCTGTGGCTCTGGAGCAGAGCGGAACTCTCCAGCACCTTCAGGGGCTTCAGGTTTTTAAAGTACCGGGTGGTGTCCACCCATTCCTTCTGGCTCTGGCACCCGGTCAGGGCTACCAGGGCCACCAGGGTTCCCAGGAACACACTCCAGCGCTTCATCGTGGAACCTCCTTTTTGGTTTTGCCCGGAGTCGGGCAGATCTATGCCTCGCTTCAGGGATACCCCCGTGATAATGTCCGATACCTGCCCGTTGACCGACCCCCTCTCACGCAGCCGGCTGGGGGCTGGGTGATTCGCCCCTTGGGGCCTCCGGCTTCTCCTCGGGCGTGTACACCTGGAGGAGTTTTTTCCGGAGGTCCAGGAGTTTCTGGATCATTTCCGTGTCCCGGAGGCGCCGGGCCACCACCAGGGCGGCCTCCAGGGCCAGATACGCCTCTTCCATCTTGCCCAGGGCCCGGTACAGTTCATAGAGCCGCTGGAGCCCCAGGGCCCGGTCCCGATGGAAGCCGCTGGCAGCGGCGGCGTTGTACGCTTCCTTGGCGTACAGCAGGCTGTCCTTCAGTTGCCCTTCCTCCTCCAGCAGGTGGGACAGCGACTGATCCACCCGAAACAGGAGGTACGAATGGTCCGCCAGGGCGTGATACCGGGCGCGGTGCAGGATCTCCCGGGCCCGTTTCTTGTTGCCCCGTTGCCAGGCGAGCACCCCCTGGGCCTCTATGAGCCGCACCCTGCTGTGCTTCAGGGCATCGGGCCGCTTGTCCAGTTGATAGAACTCCCGGGCCATCTTCAGGAGCCGTTCGGCCAGGGAGAACTTCTTTTCCTTCATCAGGTAGAGGGCGATGGAAACCGCCACATCCCCACTGAAACGATAATCCCCCATCTGCTGGGCGATTTTCAGCGCCTTCCGCAAGATCTCCAGGGGAGGATCCGTCTCCACCGCCATGGCAAGCCTAATTATTGCCTGGAGTCTCCAACTTGTCAAGTTTCCACTTCATCACTGGAACCCACTGGGAATGAAGGGATTACCTGGATTCCGTTGCCGTAGAACCAGGAGGTGGGACTTCCACGACGGCGTGGCGTCGCTCCAGGTCTTGCAGCAGGTCCCGGTACAGGGGGTCGTGTTGAAGAGTGTGGCGGTCGCCAACGATGACCAGTTTGCGGCGGGCCCGGGTAAGGGCCACATTAAGCCGCCGCTGGTCCCTGAGGAACCCCAGTTCACCGGCAGGGTTGGAGCGCACCAGGGACAAAAAGATCACCTCCTTTTCCCGACCCTGAAAGCCGTCCACGGTCTTCACCTCCACATCCTCGGGCAGGAGGCCCCGCAGCAGTTTCACCTGGTCCTCGTAGGGGGCGATGACCCCCAGGTGCTCAGGTTTGAGCCCGTGCTTCAACAGTAATGCCACCCAGGTCTGGATCCACAGGGCCTGCCCGGGGTTCTCCCGGGAGGTGCTGCCCCGGCGTTGCTGTTCCGGGGCCCCGGGCACATGGGCGAAGACCACGGGACGATCGTTCAGGACGGGATGGTGGTGCAGGGGGCGGTCCAGGAGGTCCGAGAGCCGCAGGTGCTCCAGGCCCGGGGCGGCCTGGAGCAGACTCTGGTAGAAGCGGCGGTTGGGGAAGTCCATCAGGGCGGGGTGCATCCGATACTGGAGGTTCAGCAGTTCCGAGGCCCGGGGGTACAGGGTGATCCATCGTTCAAACAGGGTGAAGCCCAGGCCCAGGGTTTCGGCGGCCCGGGAGAGCACGGTGGGCGGGAGCTGGCGGTGATCACCGGCCAGGATGGCCCGGGGGGCCTTGAGCAGGGGGATCAGGGTGGCGGGCTCGGTGGCCTGGGTGGCTTCATCTATGACCACCAGATCAAAGCCTTCGCCCTCCAGGAACTCGGAGCCGGCCCCGGAGCAGGTGGCGAACACCACGGCAGCCCGGCGGATGAGGTCCTGTACGATGCGCTCGGTTTCCTTCTGGGCAGCCTCGCGTAGAGCCCGGATCTGCAGTTCCAGTTCCACCCAGCGGGCCATCCTTCGCATCTCCTCCCGGGGGATCCCCCGGCTGCCCTTGAAGTGTTTTCCGTGTCGCAGGATCTGCTCGTAGGTGAGGCCCCGCCGCCGGGCCGGCGTTGGGCGCGGGAATCGCCGTTGCTCCTCGCGGAGTTCCTCCACGCGTTTCCAGTGGGCGCGCACCAGACCGTAGCGGCTGTGGCGTTCCACCTGCAGGTCCAGGCTCTGTTCCCGCAGGGCGGGCAGCATTTTGGCGGGGTGACCGATCCGGACCAGGGGGATGCCCCGGGCCAGGGCCGCCTCGGCCAGATTGTCCACGGCGATGTTGCTGTCGGCGGTGGCCAGGACCCGGAGCCCCTGTTCCACGGCCAGGTGAAGCACCTCCGCCAGGGTGGTGGTCTTGCCAGTGCCGAAGGGACCGTGGATCAGGAAGAGGGGCCAGGAGCCCAGGGCCCGTTGCACGGCCCTTTTCTGGGCCTGGTTCAGGGCGCCGTGGGGTTCCAGAGCCAGGGTCCGCAGGCGGGGTGCCCGATGGCCCAGGAGCACCGAAAGATCAAAGGCCCCCAGTTCCAGGTTCCGCAGGGCCTGGGCCATCCGGCGGAAGGTGATGTCGTTCACATAGAGGTCCAGCCGGACCCGTCGCCAGGCCCGGGGGAGCCGCTGGTCCAGTACCACCTGGAGCGTGTGGCGGGCGCGTTCCA
>CAZXAO010000012.1:0-19488 GCA_964638465.1 uncultured bacterium
GCTCGGAGTTCCGCAGGATCCCCCTCATGAACGCGTGGGTGCTGGAGAGGATCACCTCATAGTCCCGGAGGTCAAGGGATTCCACAATCCGGGGGTAGAAGGGGAACAGGTACCGGTAATACCGGTGAACCCCGGGCAACTTCTGGATCCAGGAGGTTTGAAATTCCTTACCCTCAAAGGGGGTCCCGCGAAGGGATTGGGGATCGTACACTAAGGTATACACAGGGGCCTCGGGATAGAGTTCCATAATCGCATCCAGGACCTCTTCAGCACCGGTGGGGTTCACAATCCACTCGTGCACGATGGCCACCTTCATCAACCCATCCTCCGGTCCGCCGATTCTCCGGGTAGATCAAGGGTCTGAAGGACTCTACGGCATGCTTGAAGGCCTTTCCCCTGGGCAATCCAGGGCCATTCTCCAGGGCTACAAGCGCCCAAACCTGGTCGTCGGTATCCTTCGCACGAAAGTTCACAACAAAGGGAAAACGGATCGCCAATGCCCACCCGTGTCCGCATGGGCATACCTCCAGACTCGGGAAAAAACAAAAGGAAGACCCTGCTGAGCCACGCTTCGCTCCTGCAGGGCAACAGTACACTGTAGATCACCCACCTTGAATCGCTGGTGGAGTCCTTGATTCATCCACCCCTAACGGGCCCTATACACGCCTCCTGTTTCGCTTCAGCCAGACCCCTTCCCAGCGGAACTTCCAGACCCGCCAGGCGGCTTCCCAGATGATGCGCTTGGACATCTTTGATGACCCTTTCCGCCGTTCCACAAAAATGATGGGTATCTCCACAATTTTAAAGCCCAGGTACCACGCCCGAACGGTCAATTCAATCTGGAAAGCATAGCCATCCGATTCCAGCCTGTCAAGGCCCACGGTCTCCAGGACCCGGCGGCGGATCCCCTTAAAGCCACCGGTCAGGTCCCGGATGGGGACCCCGGTCACCCAGGAGGCGTAACGGTTCGCCGCATAGGAGAGCATGAGCCGTTTCAGGGGCCAGTTCACCACGCTGATGCCATTGGTGTAACGGGACCCCAGAACGATGTCGGCTTGTTTCAGGGCCTCCAGGATCCGGGGGATGTCGGCCGGGTTGTGGGAGAAGTCGGCGTCCATTTCCAGCACGGCCTCGTAGTCGTGCTCCAGGGCGTACCGGAATCCGGCCACATAGGCCGATCCCAGCCCCTGTTTCCCCGGCCGCTGCAAGAGGTGAACCCGGGGATCCTGCCGTCCGAACGCTTCCACCAGCCGGGCGGTGCCGTCGGGCGAGTTGTCGTCCACCACCAGCACCTCCACCCCGGGGGCGTGCTGGAACACCGCCTTCAGGAGGTCCTGGATGTTCTCCGCCTCGTTGTATGTGGGAATGACCACCAGGGTCTTCACGAGCCCACCTCCCGGGCCTCCGGGCGTCGGAGCGTTTCAAAGTACCGCTCGGCATGATGGTAAATCCGCTGGAGCAGGGTGTCCAGCCCCTCACCCGCCAGGGCGGAAACGAACACGCTCTCCGGGTACCGTTCCCGGAGCCGGTCCACCAGATGGGTCTCCAGGAGCAGGTCCATCTTGTTGAACACCACGATGCGGGGCTTTTGGGCAGCGCCGATCTCCTCCAGCACCTGTTCCACGACCGTCATCCGTTCCTCCAGGCGGGGATGGGACACATCTACCACATGGGCCAGGAGGTCCGCCTCCTGCACCACCCCCAGGGTGGCCCGGAAGGAGGCCACCAGGTGATGGGGCAGGTTCTCAATGAACCCCACGGTGTCCGACAGCAGGATCCTCACCCGCCGGTCGGGATGGTAGAGCACCCGGGTGACAGCATCCAGGGTGGCGAACAGCTGGTCCTCCACCCGAACGCCGGCCCGGGTGAGCTGGTTCATCAGGGTGGACTTGCCGGTATTGGTGTACCCCACGAGGGACACCTTGAAGAGGGACCGCCGTCGTTTTCGCTGGAGCGCCCGGGTGCGTTCAATGTCCCGGAGTTTCCGTCGCAGAAAGGCGATGCGGTCCTCAAGGCGGCGTCGGTCAATTTCCAGTTTCTTCTCGCCGGGCCCCCGGGTGCCGATGCCGCCGCCCAGGCGGGAGAGTTCGGCACCCCGGCCCACCAGTTTACTGAGGCGATACTCCAGTTGGGCCAGTTCCACCTGGATCTTGGCCTCAGCGGTCCGGGCGTGCTGGGCGAAGATGTCCAGAATGAGCTCCGTGCGGTCCACGATCTTGACGCCAATGGCCTCCTCCAGGTTGCGATGCTGGCTGGGGCTGAGTTCGCGGTTGATGATCACGAGGTCCAGGCCAAAGGTTTCCACGATCCGCCGGATTTCCTGTACTTTCCCGCGGCCCAACAGATACGAGGGATCGGGTTTTTCCCGGATCTGGAGGAGTTTTTCAAAGACCTCGGCGCCGGCGGTGCGGGCCAATTGTTCCAGTTCCTCCAGGCTGTCCATCTCGCGCCAGCGGTCGGGCGACGAGGTGGCAAATCCCACGAGAAGGGCGCGTTCGCGTTTCTCTTCCCGGACCGGCTGGGATGTTCTCATCCTGCAGGGATCCAGGGCTTGGGCCGGTCTTCCGGCTGGACCCTGGGGCTCGTCCTCTGTTCAGGTAGGGGAAACACCTGTCGCACCAGTTGTTCCAGGGTTTTCACGAACACGAGGTCCAGGCCCTCGGTGATCTCTGATTCCATCTCCTCCACCTCGGGGCGATTGGCCTCGGGCAGGAACACCCGCTGGATGCCGTAGCGTTTGGCGGCCAGGAGTTTCTCCTTGAGGCCCCCCACGGGCAGGATGTCGCCGGAGAGGGTGATCTCGCCGGTCATGGCGATCTCGCCGGACACCGGAATGCCGGTCAGGGCCGACACCATGGCCACCAGGATGGTCACACCGGCTGAAGGGCCATCCTTGGGGATGGCCCCCTCGGGGACATGGACATGCAGGTCGTAGCGGGTGTAGAAGTCCTCGGCCAGCCCCAGTTCCCGGAAGTGGGCCCGAACGAAGGTCAAGGCGGCCCGGGCGGACTCCTTCATCACCTCGCCCAGCTGGCCCGTGAGCTCCAGGTTCCCCTTGCCCTGGACGGCCTGGGCCTCCACCCGCAGGAGTTCGCCGCCGTACTCGGTCCAGGCCAGGCCATACACCGCCCCCACCGGCAGTGTGGCCTGGGCCTCCAGCACGCGTTTCCGGGGCAAACCCAGGTACGCCCGCACCCGTTTCGGCGTGATCCGGACCCGTTTCCTGCCCTTTTCCTGGAACTCCCGGGCCACCTTCCGCAGGATTCGGGCGATGTTCCGCTCCAGGTCCCGGACGCCCGACTCCCGGGTGTACTCCCGGATGATCTTCAAAAGGGCGGCGTCCGTGAACTGGACACTTCCCCGGGGCAGACCGGTTTCCTCCAGTTTTTTGGGAATCAGGTGTTCGCGGGCGATGTGAAGCTTTTCAAAGTCCAGGTAGCCCCGTACCGGGATGAGTTCCATCCGGTCGCGGAGAGGGCCGGGAATGCCGTAGATGGAGTTGGCGGTGGCGATGAAGAGCACCTCCGAAAGGTCAAACTCCACCTCCAGGTAGTGATCCACGAAGTGGCGGTTCACCTCGGGATCCAGCACTTCCATCAGGGCTGCCTGGGGGTCCCCCCGGAAGTCGTGGCCGAGTTTGTCAATCTCGTCCAGGAGGAACACCGGGTTCTTGGTGCCGGCCCGACGGATCTGCTGAATGATGCGGCCGGGCAGGGCGCCCACGTAGGTGCGGCGGTGTCCCCGGATCTCAGCCTCGTCGTGGACACCGCCCAGGGACATCCGCACGAACTTGCGGCCCAGGGCCCGGGCAATGGATCGGGCCAGGGAGGTCTTGCCCACCCCGGGAGGTCCCACGAAGCAGATCACCTCTCCCCGGAGCCGGCCCTTGAGTTTCAACACCGAAAGGTATTCCAGGATCCGATCCTTTTGCTCCTGGAGGCCGTAGTGGTCCTCGTCCAGGATCCGGCGGGCGTGGGCGATGTCCAGGTTGTCCCGGGTCCTGCGGTTCCAGGGCAGGGACACGAGCCAGTCAATGTAGTTTCGGAGCACGGTGGCCTCGGGTGAGATGGGCGGGGTCTTGCGGAGTTTGTCCAGTTCCTTGAGGGCCTTCTTTTCCACCTCCGGGGGCATGCCTGCCTGCTTGATCTCCTGTTCCAGCTGGGCGAACTCGTCCTCATCCTCCCCCAGCTCCCGCTGGATCTCCCGCATCTCCTGCTGCAGGAAGTACTGCCGCTGGCTCCGGTTGATCTCCGCCCGCACGCGTTCCTGGATCTCCTGTTTGAGTTTGAGGAACTCCATCTCCTGGATGAGTTTCCGGATCACCGCGTCCAGCTGGCTCAGGATGGATTCCATTTCCAGGATCCGCTGGCGTTCCGGGGTCTCAAAGGGCAGGTGAAGCACCAGGTGTCCCACGAGGTACCGGGGATCGTCCACCAGATTCAGGAGGTTCATGGTGAGTTCCTCGGAGAGCCGTAGGGCATTGGGCAACCGGAGGTACTCCCGGAGGTACTCGCGGGCCATTCGCACCAGGGTGGACACCCGGGGATGTTCCAGGTCTGTAAGCGGATAGGGCTCCACGGTGACCTGATAAAAGCCCTCGGCAAAGCGGAGGCTCTTCAGACGCACCCGTTCCACGGCCTGGATGAAGGCGTGGAGACTGCCGTCGGCGTCTCGCATGTTCTGCAGGACGCGGCCCACCACCCCCACGGTGTACAGGTCCTTCTCCTCGGGGCGTTCCACCTCGGCATCCCGCTGGGTAAAGAAGGCCAGGGCTTCGTTGAGCGACAAAGCGTGCCGGGCGGCCTGCAGGGAGAAGGGCCGGGCGATCATCACGGGCACCACCACCTCCGGCAGGAGGACCAGTTCCCGCAGAGGAATCAGGGGGTAAACCTTAGGGGTGTTCTCCTTCATGGCGTCTCACGCCCGCTTTCGGCGGACCCCACGGATCAGGCGGGGTGGAGCCTTGTCCAGGATCGTATCCCGGTCCACCACCACCTCCACCACATCCTTCTCCGAGGGGATCCGGAACATGGTGTCCAGCAGGGCCTCTTCCAGGATAGCCCGCAGCCCCCGGGCGCCCGTGCCCCGGGCCAGGGCAATGTCGGCAATGGCCTCCCGGGCCTCCCGGGTGACCGTCAGGGTGATCCCCTCCATCTGGAAAAAGGCCTCAAACTGCCGCAGCACCGAGCGTTTGGGCTCAGAGAGGATCTGTACCAGGTGGTCACGATTCAGGGGATGCAGGGTGGCGATCACGGGCAGGCGACCGATGAACTCCGGAATGAATCCGTACCGGATGAGGTCCTCGGGCTGCACATGGTGGACCCAGTCCTCGCCGTCCGGGTTGGAGGCCGTCGTCTTCCCTTCGGGATCAAAGCCCATCTGGTGCCGGCCCAGCCGGGCCCGGACGATCTCTTCCAGGCCGGAAAAGGTTCCCCCCAGGATGAACAGGATGTGGGTGGTGTCCACCTGGAGGAAGGGCTGTTCCGGGTGCTTCCGCCCTCCCTGAGGCGGCACATTGGCCACGGTGCCCTCCAGGATCTTCAGCAGGGCCTGCTGGACGCCTTCCCCCGAGACATCCCGGGTGATGGAGGGCGAATCCGCGCGGCGCGCCAGCTTGTCCACCTCGTCCAGGTACACGATCCCCACCTGAGCCCGTTCCACCTGATAGTCGGCCACCTGGAGCAATCGCACCAGGATATTCTCCACATCCTCTCCCACATAGCCGGCCTCGGTGAGGGGCGTGGCGTCGTAGATGGCAAAGGGCACCTTCAGCAGTTCAGCCAGGGTACGGGCCAGGAGGGTCTTGCCGGTGCCCGTGGGGCCGATCATCAGGATGTTGGCTTTCTCAAAGTACACATCGTGCTTCTGGTAGAGCACCCGTTTGTAGTGGTTGTACACAGCGACGGAGAGCACCTTCTTGGCGTGATCCTGGCCCACCACATGCTCGTCCAGGTAGGCCTTGATGGCCTCGGGCGTGGGGGGTTTCAGCAGGCCGATCTCGGCATCCATCTGCCGCTCCTCGTGCAGGATTTCCCAGGCCACCCGCACGCAGTCGGGGCAGATGAAGCCGTGGGCCCCGGAAAGCAGACGCTTGACCTCGCTGGCCGGGCGACCGCAGAAGGAGCACCGGGGTTCGTCGGCCGAAGTGTCGGGGCGTCGTCGCTCGCTCATGAGGACTTCATCTCCTTGCGAAACCGGATTACACCGTCAATCAGCCCGTAGTCCCGGGCCTCCTCGGCCGACATAAAGAAGTTCCGGTCCGTGTCCTTCTCAATCTTTTCCACCGGCTGGCCGGTGTGTTTGGACAGGATCTCGTTGAGGATCCGGCGGAGTCGCATGATCTCCCGGGCGTGGATCTCAATGTCCACGGCCTGTCCCTGCACACCGCCCCAGGGCTGATGGATCATGATCCGGGAATGGGGCAGGGCGAACCGCTTTCCCGGCGTACCCGCCGCCAGAATCACGGCCGCCATGGAGGCCGCCAGACCCACGCAGATGGTGGACACCTGGGGCCGGATGTACTGGATCGTGTCGTACACCGCCAGGCCAGCGGTGATCACGCCACCCGGCGAGTTGATGTAGAGGTAAATGTCCTTCTCCGGATCCTCGGATTCCAGGAACAGCAACTGGGCGATCACCAGGTTCGCCACATGGTCGTCAATGGGCGTCCCGATGAAGAGGATCCGCTCCTTCAGGAGCCGGGAGTAGATGTCGTATACCCGTTCTCCCCGGCCCGTCTGTTCAATTACATAGGGCACATACTGGCTGATTTCGGGAAGTTTTTGCTTCTCGTTCACTCGACGATCACCTCCAACTTGACCTGAGATTTTAAGAGGTCCAGGGCCTTCCGGCGCCGGAGCACGGCCTTGATGTGCTCCAGACCGCCGCTTTTCTCCAGGCGTTTCCGGTAGGTTCGGGGGTTCACCCGATACTCCCGGGCGCGTTTTTCCACCTCGGCCTGGATCTCCTCCTCGGTAGGTTCCAGCTGGTACTCCTCGGCCACCCGATCCAGGAGGATCTCGCGGCGCAGGGTGCGTTCCGCCAGGTCCCGCAAGAAGGCCTCCGCATCGTCCAGCTGCTGGAGGGTTTCCTCCTTGAACTGCCGTCGGTAGAGGTCCATGTACTCCTTGACCAGGCTCTCGGGCAGTTCAAACTTCACGCGTTCGTAGAGTTGCTGAACGATCTCCTCCTCCAGCCGGCGTTCTGAGTCCTCCTGGGCCGCCTTTTCCAGATCCTTGCGGATCTGCGTCTCCAGGGCTTCCAGGGAGTCAAAGCCCAGCTGGACGGCCAGCTCGTCGTCCACCGGGGGCAGTTCCACCTTGCGGATCTCGCGGATCCGATAGGTCAGGTGGCGAGGGGTCTCGTGGCCCTTCTCGTCCACCAGGGTGATGTCCAGTTCCACGGTGTCGCCCACCTTTTTGCCCAGGAAGGCGTTGATGATCCGTTCGTCGGTCTCCCCAGGCACCATGGGCAGGTACGAGTTCCGGGCCCGCTGGACCACCTTGCCCCGCTCGTTCCGCTCCTCGTAGTCCACGAACACATAGTCGCCGGCTTCCACGACGGCATCCTGGGGCTTTTTCACGAGTTCTGCCAGCCGGGACCGCAGGCGATGGAGTTCCGTTTCCACATCCGAGGCCGAGATCCGCCGGATCACCTTCTTCACCTCCAGGGTGGAGGCGGGCGGCACCTCAAAGTTCGGGATCACCTCAAAGGTGATGCGAACCCGCAGCCCTTCGTCGGTCTCCTTGACCTCCTCCACGCGTACGGTCCCCACCACCCGGAGTTTTCGGAGGCGGGCCTCCTCCTGGAGTTTCTCGGAGACCACCTGTTCCAGGGCCTCCTGTTCCACGACCTCACCGTACAGGCGCTGGATCAGCCCCCGGGGTGCCTTCCCTGGGCGAAACCCCTTCAGGTGCACCCGTTGTTGCACCTTCCGGAGGGCCCGCTCCCGGGCCTTCTGGAGTTCCTCCCGGGAAATCTCCAGTTCCAGCTCCCGGTGGGCCGAGGGCGACATATCCCCCACGATCTTGCTCATCTGGGTCACCGTCCTTGCTTCTCAGGCGATTTGGTCTGAAAAGGGCGACCTATTTTACAGTTTCTGGAGTTCCTCCGTGAGTTTCGGCACGGCCTTAAAGAGGTCCTCCACGAGGCCCACATCCGCCACCTTGAAGATGGGCGCCTCGGGGTCCTTGTTGATGGCCACGATCACCTTGGAGTTCCGCATGCCCGCCAGGTGCTGCAGGGCTCCGGAGATGCCAATGGCGATGTACAGGCGTGGGGTGACCACCTTGCCGGTCTGGCCCACCTGGTGGCTGTGGTCAATCCAGCCGGCGTCCACGGCGGCGCGAGAGGCACCGATGGCCACGGTTTCCCCGGTGATCCGGGCGATCTCCCGGGCCAGGGCCGGGCGCAGATCAAAGGCCTCGGGCCCCCCCAGACCCCGGCCACCCGAGACGATGATGTCGGCCTCCGCCACATCCGGCTCGCCCTTTTCCTTCTCGTGGATGCCCACCACCTGCACAGGGTCGGCGGCCTCCAGGCTCACGGGCACCACCTCGGTCCCCTCCACCGGGGCCTCGGTGATGTTCAGGCTCTTCACCTTAAAGGCCAGCACGAAGGGCCGGGCCGTAAGGTGAAGCGTAGCAAACACCTTTCCGGTATACACGGTTCGGCGGAGTTCCAGGCCGTCGTCGGTGAGGCGGGCTTCCATCACCTCGCTCATGGCGGGCACGCCCAGGGCCGCCGCCACGAGGCCCACCAGTTCCCGGCCGTTCTTGGTGCCCGGGAACAGCAGCACCTCGGGCTGCTCCTGTTGCACCACCTTCAACACGAGATCCCGGAAGGCGTTGGGGGTGTAGTAGATGTCCTCGTCGGCGTGGTATACCCTATGGGCACCGTATTGGCCCAGGGCCGCAGGGTTCTGGAGATGAACCCCCAGGGCCACCACCTGAGAAGCCCATTCCCGGGCGGCGGAAAAGAGTTCCAGTGAGGCCTTTTTCGGCTCCCCCTGAAAGCTATCCACGAAGACCAGCGCTTTGTTCATGACAAACCTCCTCAAAGCACCTTCTTTTCGCGGAGCACCTGCAGCAGTTTCTCCACATTGGCCGGGAACTCGTCCTGGATCACGACGCCCGCCTCCTTGGCCGGGGGCATCTCCAGTTTCACCAGATGCAGGTCTCCGTCCTCCAGATCCGCAGGTTTCTCTTCAATGGGCTTGCGCTTGGCCATCATGATACCCCGCAGGGTGGGGAGCCGGGGTTCGTTCAGGCCCTTTTCCGTGGTCACCACGGCGGGCAGGGGGGCTGTCACCTCCACGGCACCGTCGTCGGTCTCCCGTTCCGCCTTCAGGGTTCCGTCGGAGATTTCCAGTTTCACCACATAGGACACGATGGGCACCCCCAAAAACTGGGCAAGGTAGGCCCCCACCAGACCCTGGTTGTCGTCCACGGCCTCCTTGCCCATCAGAAGGAGATCAAAGCCCTCGTCCTTCAGGAAGGTGGCCAGGGCGCGGGCCGTGGCCATAGCGGGCACGAAGGCCCGGTGTTCGGTTTTCAGGTGCACCGCCCGATCGGCACCCAGGGCCAGGGCGTTTCTCAGGGTCTCCTTGACGCCGTCGTCGCCCAGGGATACGGCCACGATCTCCGTGGCCACGCCCTTTTCCTTCAGCCGGAGGGCTTCCTCCATGGCGAACTCGTCGTACGGGTTCATCACATAACTCAGGTTCTCGCGCACGATATCGGTACCTTCGGGATTCGCCTGCACTGGAATCCCGGTGTCCGGTACGCGCTTGATCAAGACCACCACCTTCACGGCTCTTCCTCCTTTTCAGGGCCGCACCACGGACATGGCCACCGCCATGCCCCCACCGATACACAGGGTGGCAAGACCCCGGCGAGCGTTGCGTTGTTTCATGGCGTAGAGCAGGGTGACCAGCACCCGGGTACCGCTGGCTCCGATGGGATGCCCCAGAGCGATGGCACCCCCGTGCACATTCACCCGGCTCCAATCAAAGCCCAGGGCCTTGCCGTCGGCCAGGGTCTGGGCGGCAAAGGCCTCGTTGATCTCAATCAGGTCAAAGACGCTCACATCCTTGGCGTCCAGAAGGTGCAGCAGTTTCTTGACCCCTTCAATGGGGGCAAAGAACACATCCCGGGGATCCACGGCCGCCGCCGTGTACGCCTCAATCACCGCCAGGGGTTCCAGCCCCATCGCCAGGGCCCGGTCTTCGGACATGACCACCACGGCCGCGGCCCCGTCGTTCAGGGTGGAACTGTTGCCCGCCGTCACCTTGCCCCCTTTGGTGAACACGGGCGGCAACTTGGCGAGTTTCTCCAGGGAGGTGTCCCGGCGGGGTCCCTCGTCCGTATCCACCACGGTCACCTGGCCCTTCCGGCCCGGCACCTCCACGGGTACGATCTCCTCTTTGAACCAGCCATTGTCTATGGCCTGGAGGGCCTTCTGATGGCTCTCGTAGGCGTATCGGTCCAGTTCCTCCCGGCTCAGGCCGGCCTTTTCGGCGGTGTAGTCCGCCAGACTGCCCATGTGCTGATCCGTGAAGGCATCCCACAGGCCGTCCCAGATCATGAGATCCACCAGTCGGACATCCCCGAACTTGTTGCCCTTACGGAGCTCGCGGACGAAGAAGGGGGCATTGCTCATGGACTCCATGCCTCCGGCCACGATCACCTCCGCCTGACCCAGCTGAATCGCCTGGGCCGCCAGCATCACCGACTTCAGGCCCGATCCACAGACCTTGTTGACCGTGTACGCCGGGACCTGCACCGGGATCCCGGCCTTGATGGCCGCCTGCCGGGCCGGCCCCTGGCCCACTCCCCCCTGCAACACATTCCCCATGATGACCTCCTGAACCTCCCGGGGATCCAGCTGGATCCGACGGAGGGCCTCCCGAATGGCCACCGCGCCCAGTTCAGGGGCCGTCAACGGCGACAAACCGCCCAGGAACCTGCCAATGGGGGTCCGGACGGCGGAAACGATCACAGCGCGACGCTCACCATGGGTGCACATGGAAAACCTCCTTGTTGGCCAACGGACTCAATATCATACAGCCCGCCCGGTGAAATGCGATGCCCAGAAGCCAGGAAAATCAACCCCTCCTGGCATCTTCAAAAGACCTGACGGATCACCTCCAGGAAGGTGTGGGGATAGATCCCCAGATAAAGGACCAGGATCACGGAGACCCACATGACGGTCCCCAGGAGACTGTAGCGTCGTCCGCCGGGGACCGTCGCTGTCTGCTCGGTGGCCTCGTACATGTACATGGAAGCCGGCACCCGCAGGTAGTAGTAGGCCGACACCACGCCGTTCAAAAAGGCAAAGAGGGCGAGGCCAGGGTGCCCGGCCTGGACCACCGAACCCAGGAGGTAGAACTTGGCAGCAAATCCGGCCGTCGGAGGGATTCCCGCCAGGGCCACAAAGAAGAGGCTCAGGAACAGGGCCAGCCAGGGATCCCGGCGGGCCAATCCCCGCAGCTGCTCCAGCCGGGTCCGCTCCTGGAGGTAGGCCAACCCGGCAAAGGCCCCTACGGTCATGAACACATAGGCCAGAAGATACAGGGTCAGCGACTGGTACGCCCGCGTGGTGTTCACCCCGAAGGCCAGGAGCAGGTAGCCGGCGTGGGCGATGGTAGAGAAGGCCAGGATCCGTTTGACATCGGTTTCGCGCAGGGCCGCCAGGTTTCCGGTGAGCATGGTGAGCACGGCCAGGCCCACCAGGATGGGCATCCAGTGACCCGCCAGCGGCACCAGGGCCCGGGCCAACACCTGAAGCAACAGCGCGAAGCCGGCCACCTTGGGCGCCGTGGCCACGAAGGCCACCACCGGCGTGGGCGCCCCCTGGAACACATCGGGCGTCCAGAGATGAAAGGGCACATACACCAGCTTGAAGCCAAAGCCCACCAGCAGAAAGGCCAGGCCCACCAGGGTGAGGGGCAGGTGGTGGCCAAAGAGGAACCGGTCCAGGTAGAGCGACCCCGAGGAGATCAGCAAAAGGGCCATCCCCATCAGGAAGAAGGACGAGGAATAGGCACCCGAGAAGAAGAACTTGAGGGCCGCCCGCAGGGCCCCTTCTTCCTTCAGGAGGGCCACCAGAACGAACAGGGAAAAGGACAAAAGTTCCAGCGCCAGAAAAGCAGCCACCAGGTGCCGGGCTTTAGCCAGCACCATCATGGCCAGAAGGGCCATGAGCAGGAAGAAGTAGAGTTCACCGCCCACCTCCCGGCCATCAAAGTAATCCAGGGACATCAGGACCACCAGCAGGGTGGCGGCCAGAAACATCAGGTCAAAGATGCGGCTGAGGGGGGTCACCTGGAGCATCCCCAGGGTGCCCGCACGGCCCACGGACACCATGGTCAGGAACATGGCCAGGATGACCCCCAGCACCGAGATGGAGTTGAAGATCACCGGCCGACGGGGCACCAACACGGCCAGGAACAGCAGGAGCACTGCCGTACCCAGGATGACATACTCCGGAGTGAAGAGGCCCAGGTTCATGGGGTCACCTCCGGGGTTTCGTGGGCTGCGGGCGGGGGAGAGGGCGAGGCCACCTCGGTGGCCACGGCCTGCAGGGTCTCCTTCAGGTACCGGCTGGGGGCCTTACCGAACTTCAGGAAGGGGGCGGGATACACACCGATCCAGAGGATGAACACCAGGAGCAGGGCGAACACGGTGAACTCCCGGGGTGACACATCCGCCAGCCCCCGGTTCTCGGGCACCGGGGCCGAGAGGACCACCTTCTGGAACATCCCCAGCAGGTACACGGCGGCGAAGATGACCCCCAGGACCCCCAGGGCGGCCCAGGCGAGCCCCACCCGATAGGCCCCCAGCAGGATCAGGAACTCCCCCACAAAGCCGTTCAGGCCCGGCAGTCCCACCGAGGAGAGCATCACGATCCCGAAGAGCACGGAAAATACGGGCATCACCTTTCCCAGGCCCCGCAGCCGGGCCATATCCCGGGTGTGCTTCCGTTCGTAGAGCAGGCCGGCTGCCAGGAACAGGCCGCCCGTGGAGAGGCCGTGGTTTACCATCTGCAGGATTCCGCCCTGCAGGCCCCAGTCGGTGAAGGTGAAGATCCCCAGGATCACGAACCCCAGGTGGGCCACCGAGGAATAGGCGATGAGTTTCTTCAGGTCCTGCTGGACCCAGCTCATCAGGGCCCCATACAGGATGCCGATGATCCCCAGGGCCATAAACAGGGGAGCAAAGTGGTGCGAGGCCTGGGGAAACAGGGGGAAGTTGAACCGCAGGAAGCCGTACACTCCCATCTTCAGGAGGATGCCGGCCAGGATCACCGAGCCCGCTGTCGGGGCCTCCACATGGGCGTCGGGCAACCAGGTGTGGAAGGGAAACAGAGGGACCTTAATGGCAAAGGCCAGGGCAAAGGCCAGGAACAAGAACCCCTCCAGCGTTGCCGGCACCAGGCTGCCCGAGCGATTCATCAGGTCCACCAGGTCAAAGGTGCCGGTGTGCCACCGGAGCACTAAGATGGCCACCAGGAGGAAGGCGCTCCCGGCCATGGTATACAGCACGAACTTAAAGGCTGCGTAAATCCGGCGTTCGTGGCCCCAGACCCCGATCAGAAGGTACATGGGCAGGAGCATCACCTCCCAGAACACGAAGAAGAGCAGAAGATCCAGGGCCGCAAACACCCCCAGCATGCCGGTTTCCAGGACCAGCAGGGTGATGTAGTACTCCTTGACCTGGCGCTGGATGTAGTTCAACGACGACAGGGTGGCCACGAAGGTGAGGAAGGTGGTCAACAGGATCAGGGCCAGGCTCAGACCATCAACGCCCAGGTGGTACGAGGCCCCCAGGTCCGGGAGCCAGCGGCTGCGTTCCACCCACTGGAACCCGGTCATGGCGAAGTCAAATCCCCGGAGCAGGGTCATGGACAGCAGGAACTCCACCAGGGTGGCCGCGGTGGTATACCAGAACACAGTGCGGCGGCCCCGCAGGAACACGATGGGGATGGCCAGCAAAAGGGGCAGAAAGATAACCAGGCTCAACATCTCAGTGGCCTCCTCCGCTCCGCAACAGGAACCACACCAGCAGGTTAGCTCCGATGAGCATCCACAGGAGGTAGGACCGCAGGAACCCGGAGCTCCAGCGCCGCAGGACCGTCCCCGTGGCCGCCAGGGTCCAGCCGGTGCCGTTCACGGTACCGTCCACAAGAATCCGATCCACACCCCAGAAGAGGGCGCGGGCCAGGATCCGCAGGGTGCCTACCACGAGGATCCCGTAGATCTCGTCCACGAAGTACTTGCGCTTGAGCAGGGTGTACAGGAACCCGGCTCGCCGGGCAAGCCGTGCGGGATCGGGTTTCCGCAGGAGGTACAGGCTATAGGCCATCAGGATGCCCAGGAGGGCGACCCCCACCGAGAGGGCCACGAGCCCGGGACCGGCAGGCCGCACCGGCGTCCAGGTCACCAGGTGGAACTCGCCCAGTGCAGACTCCAGGAACCGGTGGAACAGGCTGTGTTCCTCACCCAGGCCCACCCAGCCGGCGGCAACGGACGCCCCGGCCAGGATCCACAGGGGCACGGTCATCACCGGCGGCGACTCGTGGGCGTGCTCGTACACCGTCTGATCCCGGGGTTGGCCAAAGAACACCAGGAAGATCAGACGGAACATGTAAAAGGCGGTGAGCAGGGCGGTGAGGACGGCCACCACCCAGATCAGGGTATGGCCCGACACATAGGCCTGTTTGATGATCTCGTCCTTGGAGAAAAAGCCGGCGAGCGGCGGCAACCCGGACAGGGCCAGGGCCCCGATGAGAAAGGTCCAGGCAGTGTGGGGCATCTTCTTGAAGAGGCCCCCCATCTTCTGCATGTTCAGTTCTCCGCCGGTGGCGTGCATGACGCTCCCGGCGGCCAGGAAGAGCAGACCCTTGAAGAAGGCGTGAGTGTACAGGTGGAAGATGCCCGCGGTGTAGGCCCCCAGGCCCACGGCCACAAACATGTAGCCCAGCTGGGAGATGGTGGAGTAGGCCAGCACGCGTTTGATGTCGTCGTTCACCAGGGCCATGGTGGCGGCAAAGAAGGCGGTGAACGCACCGACAGAGGCCACCAACTGGCCCACCTGGGGCACCTCGCTATACAGGAAGTGACTGCGGGCCACCATGTAGACACCGGCGGTCACCATGGTGGCGGCGTGGATCAGGGCAGACACCGGTGTCGGGCCCTCCATGGCGTCGGGCAACCACACATAGAGGGGAAACTGGGCCGACTTGCCCACGGCGCCCAGGAACAGGAACAGGGTGGCCGCCACCAGGGCCCCCTGGTACAGATGGGGGTTGCTGGCCACCATCCGGAACACGGTTTCGTAGCGCACGCTGCCGAAGGTGGCAAAGAGGGTAAAGATGCCCAGCAGGAACCCGGCGTCCCCGATCCGGTTCACGATGAAGGCCTTTTTGCCGGCGTCCGAGGCCGTTTTCTTTTCGTACCAGAAGCCGATCAGCAGATAGGAGCAAAGTCCCACGGCCTCCCAGCCCACGAAGAGCAGGGCGTAGTTGTTGGCCAGGACCAACAGCAGCATGGAGAACACGAAGAGGTTCAGATAGGCGAAATACCGCCGATACCCGGGATCGTCGTGCATGTAGCCAATGGAGTACACATGCACCAGGAAGGACACCGAGGTCACCACGGCCATCATCACCGCCGTCAGGGCGTCAATGTAAAAGCCGAAGGGCACCACGAAGTTGGCCACCGGGATCCAGGTGTACAGGTCGTACTGGACGGCTTCGTGGCCCACATGAAGGAGGATCCAGGCACTGGCCAGGAGGGAGAGGGCAACGGCGATCACCGCGGGCCAGTGGGCGTGCCGGCGGAAGGGATGGCCGAAGATCCCGTTCACGATGGCGCCTGCGAGCGGTGCAAAGAGGGCGAGGCTGGCAGCCCAGAGCATCACTGATCCTCCCGGTTCCAGAGGTCTACGATGGGGCGGTCCTTGAGACGCACCAGGTTCACCAGGATTCCGATGCCGATGGCCACCTCCGAAGCGGCCACGGCCAGCACCATGAGCACGATGAGCTGGCCCTCCAGGTAGCCGGCCAGGGAGGCCGCCACCAGGGCCAGGCCCACGGCGTTCATCATGAGTTCCAGGTTGAGGAGCATAAAGAGCAGGTTCTTCCGCAGCACCACCCCGGCGGCTCCAAGGCCAAACAGGAGCAGGGAGAGGAGCAGGTAGGGGGTAGGACTCATGGGCCGGGCCTCCGTCGCATCAGCACGATGGCTCCCACGATGGCCACGAGCAACAGCAGGGAGACCAGTTCAAAGGGCACCAGGTATTCGTGGAAGAGGGCCAGGGCAATGGCCCCGGGGGACCCGTCGGGCACAGGGGCCACCGCGTACACGGGGGCGTGGCGGAGCAGGGCCAGGACCACGAAGAACAGGGCACCGGCAAAGAGCACGGCCAGGAACCCCCGGGGTGCCAGGTCCCGATCGTCCGGGAGCCGGCGGAGGTTCATCACGGCGATGGCCACCAGGAAGAGGACCACCACGGCGCCGGCGTACACGATGATCTGTACGAAGCCCAGGAAGGGGGCTGCCGCCAGCAGGTAAAGGATACCGATGCCCAGAAAACTCAGCAGGAGCCAGAGGGCACCCCGTACGGGATGGGTCTCCAGGAGCACCCCCAGGGCGCCGATCACGGAAAGCAGGGCAAAGGCCAGGAAGGCGTAGATCATGACAGTCGGACCACTCCGGTGATCACCAGGTTCAGGAGGGCCAGGGGGATGAGCACCTTCCAGCCGAAGCGCATCAACTGGTCAAACCGGAACCGCGGGTAGGTCCAGCGCACCCAGATCATGAGGTAGAGCACCAGGGCCATCTTCAGGGCAAACCAGTGGAATCCCGGTCGCCAGGGCCCGTACCAGCCCCCCAGGTAAAAGACGGTCATCAGGGCTGCGGCCACCACCATATGAATGTATTCGCCCACGAAGAACATGGCGAACTTCATGGAACTGTACTCCGTGTGGTAGCCGGCCACCAGTTCGGCCTCCGCCTCGGGCAGATCAAAGGGGGCCCGATTGGTCTCTGCAAACATGCTCACCAGGAATACCAGAAACCCCAGAAACTGGGGAATGAGGTACCACAGGTGGCGTTGTCCCTCTACGATGTCCCGCAGAGACAGGGAACCGGCCATCATGACCACGCCCACGAGGGCGAGGGCCATGGCGATCTCGTAGGAAATCATCTGGTTGGCGGTTCTCAGACCACCGAGGAGGGAGTACTTGTTGTTGGAGGCCCAGCCCCCGAGGAGCACACCGTAGGTGCCCAGGGAGGTGGCGGCCAGCACATAGAGGAGGGCCACATTCAGGTCGGCCACCCCAAAGTGGGGGGCAAAGGGGATCACGGCCAGGGGCAGGAGCGCCATGACCGCGATGATACCCGGCGCCAGCACATAGAGCCACCGGTTGCTCTGGGGAAAGACGACCTCCTCTTTGAAGACCAGCTTAATGAGGTCGGCGATGGGTTGCAGGAGGCCAAAGGGGCCTACGCGGTTCGGCCCATACCGCTCCTGGAAGTACCCGGCCAGTTTCCGTTCGGCCAGGACCAGGTATGCGGCCGCTCCCAGAACCCCACCAAAGACAATCCCTGCGGTTGCGAGAAAGCCAAAAAGGGGATGGTTCAATGCAATCTCCCTGTTGGAACCGCCCTATTTTAGGGGCCGGCCCCAGAGGGGTCAACCGTTCTGGCCCCAGAGGCCCGTAAAATGAGGCGGATGGCGGAAGCGTTCGTGCCCTTTTCCGAGGTGGATGTCCTGTTCGTAGCCCGGGAGCTCCGGCCCCTGCAGGGCCTGAGGGTGGAAAGCGCGCTCCGCACCGGCCCGCTGGAACTGATTCTTCTCCTGGAAAAGGGGAATGCTCTGCGGATCTCCGCCCACCCCCAACGGTTCCGGGTGCACCTGACCGGTCACCTGGAGGGAACCGGACATCCGGTGTCTCCTCTGGAACAAGCCCTTCGGGGGTTCCGGCTGCACCGCGTGGCCGTGCCCCGGGGCGAACGCATCCTGCTGCTGGAGTTCACGGGCACCAGCCGGCTGGGTGAACACCTGAGCCGGATCCTGGCGGTGGAACTCATGGGCCGCTACAGCCAGGTGGTGCTTCTGGGCCCGGATCGCCGCATCCTCTGGACCCTGAAAACGGTCTCCCCCGCCCTCTCCCGGGTGCGCACCCTGGAGGTGGGCGGCACCTACCGGCCTCCTCCGGCCAAACCCTGGAGCCTGACGGACCCTGAGCGGAACCCCGAGGCCCTGCGGCAGCAGGTCCGGCGGGTGTTCCCCGTACCGGAAACCGAAGACCCCGTACCCTTCCTGAAGGCCTACCTGCAAAGGGCCCTCCAGACCCCCCGACCGGGTCTGTTCCAGTGGCAAAAGCGGTGGATCGTACTGCCCCATCCGGTGCCTGGCCTGAACCCGATGCAGGCAACGGATCGGCTCTCAGAGGCCTGGGATCTGTTGATCCAGCAGCTGGAGGGCCGTCTGGAGGCCCGGGAACCCTCTGCTCGTCTGCTCCGGCGGCTCCAGGAGGAACTGGAGCGGCTGGCCCGCTATCCGCACTGGAATCAGGTGGCCGAAGAGATCCTGTTGCGACGGGACGAACTCCTGGCCACCGGCACCCTGGAGATCCCCCTGCCCGACGGCACCCGGGAGACCATCACCTTAGCCCCCGGGGAAACGCCGGAAAGTCTCTCTGCCCGCTACCGGGAACGCGCGGCCCGCTGGCGACGGGGGTACGAACGGGTCCGGCAGCGGCTTCAGGAGTTGACCGCCGCCCCTGGTGATGCCCGTCCTGCTGCTTCCTCGTCCCCCGAGACCGGGGTTCCTCCTGCCCGCTATCAGGTGTACCGTTCCCCCTCAGGGTTTCTGGTGTATGTGGGCAAGAACGCCCGGGGCAACGAGGAGATCACCTTCCGCCTGGCCACTCCCGACGACTATTTCTTTCATGCCCGCGGGGTGCCCGGGGCCCATGTGGTCCTGAAGACAGGGCGCCAGACCCCCAGGGAGGCCGATCTCCTGTTTGCCGCCCGGCTGGCCCTTCAGCACTCCCGGGCCGCTGCCGACGGCAAGGGGGAGGTCTCCTACACACAGGTCCGGTACCTGCGGAGGCCCCGGGGCCGGGTCCCGGGCCTCGTCATCCTGACCCGGGAACAGGTGCTCCAGGTCCGTCTGTGAGGTTTTTCTCCCTCAAGCCGGGATCCCCAGGGGGTTCTGGAAAAAATCCCGTGGGGTGGTTCGCCCCTGAAGGGACTCCTACATTTTCCCCCTGTAGGAGCGGCTTGAGCCGCGATTTTTTCAGCGGAAATGCTGCCCACCAGGGTGCCCGGACCGGGTTTCCGGGGCGTGTTTTCTTTATCTTCGGGGTCCCCAGGGATTTTCGGAGAAAATCCCTGGGGTGGGTCCTGTAGGAGCGGCTTCAGCCGCGATTTTTCTGTTCAGGGGTAGGAAAGCGGTGCCGGGGCACCGCAGTCCAAAA
>CAZXAO010000013.1:0-18975 GCA_964638465.1 uncultured bacterium
GCCCCAGGGGTCCTGGTGGTATTCCACGGCGGCCACGGTGCCGTTCTCAAAGGGCAGGGTATCGTGGACCACCCAGAAGAAGGTGTCGCCATCCACGAGCCCCAGGAGTTCAAAGGGGCTGATGCGGTAGTGGCTCCGGTCAATGCTGTCGGCCACCTGCACCTCCAGGCCGAAGGGCCCGGTGATGTCCAGGTCTTCAATGCGCCAGAGGGTTCGGCTCACCTGGTGGAGGCGGGGTTCCACATCCACGGGCCAACGGTTCACCAGGGTGAGCGGGGAGCGACATACCACCCGGAGGCCTTCAAACACCGGGGCTCGGTGGTCCGGGACCTGCAGAAAGAAAAGGGGGTTGACCGGGCGATTGTCCTCGGTCCGCACCTCAAAGTGCAGGTGAGGGGGGCCCGCACCGCTACTGCCGGAAAGGCCCACCTTCTGGCCGGGATAGAAGAAGAAGTCCTGCACCGGATACAGGTCCAGGAAGTAGGTGTGTCGTCGCAGTTGTTCTTCAAAGGCCCATTGTTCCACCGACGGGTGGAAACGGGACAGGTGGCCGTACACATAGAGGAGTCCCCGGGGGCTCATCAGATACAGGGCCTTGCCGTAGCCGAAGTAGGAGGTCTTCAATCGCCACAGGCGGGTGGAATCCAGAGTCAGGACGGGCATCCCGGGTTTGCCCCCGGTGGAGAGGTCAATGCCCGTGTGATACCGGAACCCCCGGGCGAGGAGGGTCAGGAGGGTGGCCTTCAGCCCTAAACCTCCGAGGCCATCCGGGGAAGTTGTTTCAGGAACTCCTCGTTGTTGCGGGTGAGCCGCATCTTGTCCAGCAGGAATTCCATCGCCTCAATGGTGGGCATCTCCGAGAGGATCTTGCGCAGCACCCAGATGCGGTTCAGTTGTTCTTTGGTCAGCAGGAGTTCCTCGCGGCGGGTGCCCGACTTATGGATATCAATGGCCGGGAAGATCCGGCGGTCGGCCAGTCGGCGATCCAGCACCAGTTCCATGTTGCCGGTGCCCTTGAACTCTTCAAAGATCACCTCGTCCATCCGGGATCCGGTTTCAATGAGGGCCGTGGCGATGATGGTCAGGCTGCCGCCGTCTTCAATGTTCCGGGCCGAACCGAAGAACTTTTTGGGTTTGATGAGGGCGGTGGAATCAATGCCGCCGGTGAGGGTTCGGCCGGAGTGGGGTGTGAGCACATTGTAGGCCCGGGCCAGCCGGGTGATGGAGTCCAGGAGGATCACCACATCCTTGCCGAGTTCCACCTGGCGTTTGGCCTTTTCCAGGACCATTTCAGCCACCTGCACATGGCGTTCTGCCGGTTGGTCAAAGGTGGAGGAGACCACCTCGGCGGGTACGCGGCGCTGGAAGTCGGTCACCTCCTCCGGGCGTTCGTCAATGAGCAGGATGATGAGTTCAATCTCCGGATGGTTCTTGACGATGGCATTGGCGATCTGCTGGAGCAGCACGGTTTTGCCGGCCCGGGGCGGCGACACGATGAGGCCACGCTGGCCCTTGCCGATGGGCACGAAGAGGTCCACGATCCGCATGGAGAGGTCCGGGTCGTCCGGGGTTTCCAGCCGGATCTTTTCGGTGGGGTAGAAGGGCGTCAGGCGTTCAAAGGCCACGCGGTGGCGCATCTCCTCGGGCGGACGGCCGTTCACCGAGAGGATGCGGATCATGGCGGCGAACCGTTCGCTGGTCCGGGGAGGCCGGATCTCGCCGCGCAGCACATCGCCGGTCCGCAGGTTCAGTTTCTTGATCTGGGACGGCGAAACATAGATGTCCTCGGGTGAGGGTGCGTAGTTGTACTCTGAGAACCGCAGAAAGCCAAAGCCCTCGGGCAGGATCTGGAGGACGCCCTCGCGGATCGGCGTCTGGTCGGCCTTCTTGTACTTCTCTGCGATGGCCTCCAGGATCTTCTCAATGAGTTCTGCCTTCCGGTAGGTGGAGTAGTTGGGGATCTCCAGTTCCTTGGCGATCTCGTAAAGTTCCACCACCTTTTTCTTTTCCAGGTCGGCCTGGGTTAACTCATGGAGTTCCTTGGTGGTTTCCATGGGTTGTCACCCCCTTTTGATCAGGTCATTTTGGTTTTGTTGATGTACAGGTCAAACCGGCACTTCAGCACCTTTGCCGCCTTGGCTGCGATGAGCATCCGCGACAGGAAGATCTGGAAGTACTCCATCACCGGGGCGATGGAGGTATCAATCTTGATGTCGTAGTACACCCGGGGCTGGTTGCCGGTGGTTTCCACCACCACCCGGGAGGAGATGGCGGCATAGTTAACCCGGTCGTGGATGTCGCTGCGGATGTCCCCCAGGGGGCGCACCCGCGAGCGGTGCACATCCGACTTGTCGGCCAGGATCAGGGCGGCGGAGATGGGCGTGGCCGGTAAGCCGTCCTCCTCGTGGTGATTGCCGATGGCCCGCACCACCTCCAGGGTTTCCTCAAAGGGCAGGCCCATCTCGGTGAGCACATGAAAGGCCAGCACGCCCCCGGTCTGGGCGTGGTGTTCCCGGTTCAGGAGGTTGCCGATGTCGTGCAGGTAGCCTGCGATCTCCGCCAGTTCAGCGGTACGACGGGGGTACTTGAGTTTTCGCAGGATGTAGCCCGCCCGCTTGGCCACCAGCTGGACATGCCGGAGCCCGTGCTCCGTGTATCCCAGGGCGGCCAGCTGGGCGTCGGCACGCTGGATCATGGACTGCACCTTCGGATTGGAGATCACATCCTGGGGTTTGATCATGCTGCACCTTTGATCGTTGGACTTACAGGACCTCCATCAGGTCCGGGTTTTCCTCCAGGGCGGTCCCGATCACAGCCAGATCCGCCCCGGCTTGCAGGACCCCTTCCACCTGTTCCCGGCTGCGGAGGCCACCCCCCACGATCAGGGGGAGGGGAACCGTTTCCTTTACGGCCCGGATGATCTCCTGGGGCACGGGTTCCCGGGCCCCGGAGCCGCCCTCCAGGTACACGGCCTTCATCCCCATGTAGTAGGCCGCCAGGGCGTGGGCCACCACGATCTCCGGCTTGTTCCGGGGAATGGGCCGCGTGAAGGATACATACTCCACCGCCGTGTATGCCCCAGATTCAATCAGGATGTAGGCCGTTGCGATGGCCTCCATCGCATAGTGCCGGATTAAGGGGGCAGCCTTCACATGTTCCCCGATCAACAACTCAGGGTTCCGTCCACTGACCATCACCAGGTAAAGGAGAGCATCGGCTTTGGGTGTGAGTTGAACCACGCTCCCCGGGAACAGGATGACGGGTTTGCGACACTTATTTTTGACCCTTTCCACAAACCTGTCAAGTCCTGGGGACATCAGGACACTGGTACCCACCAGGACACCCCGCACGCGGTCCGAGGCGTTGATCCGGGGCAGGAGTCGTTCCAGATGCTGATCGTCGGAGCGATCGGGGTCCAGGAGTACCAGGAGTCCCTTACCCGAGAATACGCTCCTGTAGATAGTCCACAAGGGCCTTCCTCCCCTTTCGCAGCAGGAACACCATCAGCCCCGGGCGTTCCAGGAGGGCCCGGCGAACCAGAAGAAACGCATCGGGTGTGGTGAGAATGGTCCCGTCAAACACGCTTTTCAGGGATCGGGCCAGGTAGGCGAGATCCCCATCGTGGAGCTCCAGGTACAGGTCCCGGAGCCGCACCGAAAGGTCCTGGTACCGCCCGTAGGCGTTCCAGAACCGGCGAGGATACTCCGCCAGGGTCTCGGTGTCCAGACGGTCCTGCGAGAGGGCTTCGGCGGCCACCTCGCCCGCGATCCGGCCGGATTCCAGGGCCTGGGGAATGCCGCCGCCCGAGAGGGGATCCGCCAGGCGGGCGGCGTCGCCCACCACCATCACCCGGGGGCCCACCAGGTCCATCCGGTGGCCTCCGGTGGGGACCACACTGGCCAGTTCCCCGAGGATTCGACCTCCCGGGAACCGCTGGGCGATGAATCTGAAGGTGAACTCCCGGGCCTGGGCCTCGTCGCCCAGGATGCCCACCCCCACATTGGCCAGGCCCTGGTCCTTGGGAAACACCCAGGCGTAGCCGCCCGGTGCCACGGTCTCGCCCACGGCGATCTCCATGCGATCGGCGGCAATGTCTGGATGGGCCAGAAGCACCTGGTGGCACCGGTGGACATCCCGGGGCTGGAGTTCCAGGTTCAACCCCAAGCTCCGGCCTACCACCGAGCCCGGGCCGTCGGCCCCGATGACCAGGCGGGCCTGGAGCCGCTTCTCACGGCCCTGGTGCTGGTAATGGACCAGAATGCCGTCCCGGGTGGGTTCGGCGCGGGTTACCGTCGCACCGGTCTGAATCTCGGCCCCCGCCAGCAGGGCCTCGTTCACGAGGTGCCGATCAAAGACCTTGCGTTCCAGGATGTAACCCACCTGGGGCGTCAGGACCTCAAAGGTTTCGTCCTGTGGTGCAAGGAAGCGAACCCGACCAATGGTGCTGGCGATCCAGCGGGGATCCTCGGGTTCAAAGGTGACCAGGACCCGGCGGGAGATCCCCTCGGCGCAGGGGATGTATTGGGCCACGCTCCGCTGGCGTTCCAGGAGCAGCACCTGGAACCCGCGTTCTGCGAGCACCCGTGCGGCAGAGGCGCCTGCCGGGCCTGCGCCCGCGATGATGACATCAAAGTCCTTCACGAGACCTCCTATGGAACGCCTGTGCCGAAAGTAGCCCGGATCCCCCTGAGAACCCTTCAACTATACGGCCTGATTCCGGTTCTGCCAAATCGCAGGGCAGGATCACAACGGTCTGGAGCCCGGGTGATGGGTTTTGGTTTCATGGGAGCAGGTGGCGTTCAAACCACTGGCGGATGCGGCGGAGACGGTCGCGGCGGTGGTCCGGGCGGCCGGAGCGGGAGAGTTCGTGGTTCTCCCCCGGGTACCGGACGAACTCCACCTGCCGTTTCAGCACTTTGAGGGCCACGAAGAGCTGCTCTGCCTGCTCCATGGGACACCGCAGATCCTCCTCGGCGTGCAGGATCAGGAGGGGGGTCCGGATCTGTTCCACATAGGCCAGGGGAGAACGGTGCCAGTAGATCTCCAGGTTCTGCCAGGGTTGCTTGCCGATCTCGTGCTCGGCGAACCGCCAGCCGATGTCGGAGGTTCCGTAGAAGGACACGAAATTGCTGATGGACCGCTGGGTGACCGCGGCCTGGAATCGCTGGG
Organism: uncultured bacterium; assembly: GCA_964638465.1. Taxonomy (GTDB): domain Bacteria; phylum Hydrothermota; class Hydrothermia; order WGAB01; family WGAB01; genus WGAB01. The sequence goes on from CAZXAO010000013.1 coordinate 5,170, forward strand.
TGTGGCCGATGATCCAGTTGGTCATGAAGCCGCCGTAGGAGCCGCCGGTGACGCCCAGGCGTGCGGAATCCGCCAGACCCCGGGCCACCACGAAGTCCACCACCTCCATCAGGTCCTGGAAGTCGCGCTCGCCGTAGGCCTGGGTGACGCCGTCGGTGAAGTCCTCGTCGTAGCCGGCGCTCCCCCGGGGGTTGGCGAAGATCACGGCAAAGCCGGCAGCGGCCAGGTAATGGAACTCAAACATAAAGGCGTGGCCGTAGGCGGTGCGTGGGCCGCCGTGGATTTCCAGGATGGCTGGAGGCCGGCCCTGCGAGGGCGGAACCGGGGGCAGGTAGAAGGCGTCCAGGAGGGTACCGTCGCTGGCCGGGATTTCCAGAGGTTGAGGTTCCGAGAGGCGATACCGCCGGATCCAGGCGTTGAACCGGGTGGCCTGGCGGGGGACGCGACCGGGCCGGAGCAGGTAGAGTTCCTGCGGTTGGGCGATCCGGCTGGCCAGCACGGCGATTTCGGGCTCAGGGTCCGGGGTCAGGGCAAAGCCGTCCACACACCAGTTCTCCTGGTCCAGGATTTCGGGGTCCCCGTCGGGGGCCTGGCGCACCAGGTGGGTGGTGGTCCGCTGCGTGGCCACGAAGTACACGCGGCCGGCGGCGTCCCACTGGAGGGAGGGCAACCGGGTGGACCACCGGAAGTCGGCGTTCAGGGCATTGCCCACATAGAGGCCCGAGGCCCGGGTCAGGTTCCGGAGTTCCCGGGTTTCCAGGTCCAGGAGCCACACACCGGGAAGGGTGGAAAAGCCGCGTTTCAGGTCGTTGCCCTCAAAGGCCAGGTACCGGCCGTCGGGCGAGACCGCGAGGGATCCGATGAAGCCCGGAAACGCCACCAGGATTTCGGGTTCGCCCCCCGTGCTCGGGACCCGATACAGTTCGGTTTGCCAGGTGTAGTCCGCCTCCGGAGACCACCGGGCGGCAAACAGGATCCATCGGCCGTCCGGCGTAAGGGTGTAGGTCTGGATGGGTTCCTGTCCCCTGGTGATGGGGCGGGGTTTCCGGGCCCGGAGGGGTTGGTAAAAGATCTGGGCGTTTCGGTCTTCCAGAAAGCCCACACCGTTGAGTTTGTAAGAGAGGCGTCGGATGACGCGCACCTCCGGCTCGTCCTCTGTGGCTTTTCCGGTCTCTTGCACCTTCCTGGGGTCGGCCAGGAAGAAGATGCCCCGGCCGTCCGGTGCCCAGCGGGCCTGGGCCACACCGCCCCGGATCCGGGTGAAGGGATGGGGTTCGCCCAGGTTCAGGGGCAACAGCCACACCTGAAAGGCCCTGGGGTTTTCACGATTGCTCAGGAAGAGGAGCCATCGGCCCGGCCCGGGCTGGACCTGGGGGGCCTGGACCAGGCCCCGGGTGAGATGGGTCAGTGGGCGCGGCCGGCGCCCGCGTTCCACGAGCCAGAGGTTGCCGATGTACTCGCGTTTTTTCTTGCCCCCGATGCGGGTGACGGCCAGGATCACCCGACGGTCGTCCAGGAACAGGGGGTCCGAAAGGAATCGGGCCTGATCAAAGGCCGAAAGGTCCAGGAGTTCCTGGCCCCGCGATTTTGGGTTCAAGGGACACCTCCAGGTTTAGAAGAACACCTCAAAGTACCGGCGACGGAGCCGGCGGCGGTACCACCGGGCGACGAGCCAGCCGAAGGCGAAGCCACCCACATGGGCGAACCAGGCCACGCCACCCCCGTGGCTAAAGGGGAGGCTCAGGATTCCCTGGAAGAACTGGAGGATGAACCAGAAGCCCAGCAGGAAAAAGGCCGGGATGGCCACGATATCCCAGAAGAAGCCGAAAACCACCAGGGTGAGCACCCGGGCGCCCGGGAAGAACACAAGGTAGGCGCCCAGCACGCCGCTAATGGCCCCGGAGGCGCCAATCATGGGCACCGGGGAGTTCCAGTTGACCAGGATCTGGGTGAGGGCGGCTGCAAGGCCCGAGGCCAGGTAGAACAGGAGATAGCGAAGGTGGCCGAAGGTGAGTTCCACATTGTCGCCAAAGATCCACAGGTACAGCATGTTGCCCAGCAGGTGCATCCAGCCGCCGTGGAGGAACATGGAGGTGACGAGGTTCCAGGGGAACAGGGTGGGGATGCCGATGTCGGTGAAGTGGGTGAACTCGTAGGGGATGACCCCCATTCGCTGGAAAAGGAAGCGTACATTGGGTCCGAGGGAGAGTTCATAGAAGAAGACCAGCACATTGAGGGCGATGAGGCCGTAGGTCACATAGGGGGTTCCCCGGAGCGGGTTCTCGTCGCGAAGCGGCAGCATCGCCCGGAATGGTACAGGGCGGGGCGGTGTGGGTCAAAACGGCGGGCGGGGCCGGCGTCAGCCGGCCCCGCCCGCCTGGCGTTGTGTCCTGGCGTCCCTTAGCGGGTCTTGAGCCCGCGGAAGCCCACAAGGGGCTGGAAGGCGTAGTCAAAGTCCACGCGGCCCTCTTCGCCGTTGGCCCCGATGTCCGTAATCTTCACCCAGGCGTAGTGGATCTCACCGTTGACATCCACTTCCATGAAGTACACATCACCCGGGGCCAACCCGCGGCCAGGGCTGGAGGGATCGTCGTACGGTGCCACCTCCGCTACCTCTTCCCCGGCGGGGAACCAGTCCGCCACAGCCGTATGGGGATCGCTGCTCATCCAGGTGGTGTCGCTGCCGAAAGCTCCGCCGAAGTAGTTGTAGGTGGGGCTCACGAAGTGGAGCCGGTAGTCGTTGGTGCTGCCGCTGGTAAAGTCGTCCAGGTAGAAGTCCAGGGTGGTGGGCTCGTTCAGGCTGATGGCGTGGCCCGTGCCATTCGGATCCCAGTAGAAGCCGGACCAGCCGGAGGTGCTCCGTTCGTACACGGTGCCGCTGCCCGAGACCGCATAGTTGCTCACCACCTCGGCCCGTTCGCCGGCGTTGCCGTTCTCGTCCACGGCGGCCACGCTGAACTCGCCGATCAGGGAGTCCACGGTGTAGGTGGTGTTCACGGTGTTGCCGATCTCGGTGCCGTTGTAGTAGATGTTGTAGCCGTGGGCGCCCTCCACGGCGTCCCAGGCCAGCACGATGCCGGCCCCATCCTCGGTCACCCCGGCGATGTGGAGGTTCTGGGGGGCTGGCAGGGCCGTGGTCTCCGTGGTGGGCGTACAGGCCGTCAGGGCAGCCAGCCCCACGATGCTCAAGGCCAGAAGGAGCCGCTTCATCTTCTCTTCCCTCCCGTTACTTGGTCTTCTTCCGGGCAGGTGGACGATGGGTTCCGGCTTTGGTGGTGATCCCTTTCTTCTGGCCGTGTTCGTAGGCTTCCGTCTCCTCTCCCTCTTCCATCTCCTCCTGGGTGAGTTTCGTCACCTGCACCTTCAGTTCGGCAATTTCCTTTTCCAGCTGGGCCACCCTGTTGGCCAGCTGGTTCACCTGGTTCTGCAGGTTCCCCACATTCCCTGCCTGCTGGCAGCCGACGCCAGCCACCAGAAAGCCCAGGATTGTTGCCGTCACGACGATCTTTTTCATGCCCAAACCTCCTTTTTGCTGACGGCTCTTAAAGGGTCGTTTAATTCTACGGCCGAACGCCATCCGGCGAAAGACATCCCGCTTTCCTGCGCCAGAGGTCAAAAAACGGGCCCGTGGACGCCCGGGTTTCCTCTGCCGATTTCAGGACCCCGCGGATTTCCCCCGGAAGCCCATCCTCACGCTGCCCTTCCGGTAGAAGGGCAGGGGGACCACGGTGATGGGTTCCTGTCGCCGTCGGAGGTCCAGGAGCAGTCGCTGTCCCTCGCGGGCCAGATCAGGCGACACATAGCCCATGCCGATCCCCGTGTCCAGCATGGGCGAGTAGTTGCCCGAGCTCACGAACCCCACCTCCTGGTCCTCGTGAAGGAGTTTCATGTGGTGCCGGGGGATCACCCGACGGTGGGGGGTGAGGAAGCCGATCCGCTTCCGACGGATGCCCTCGGCCTTGATCCGCTGCAGCGCCTCCTTCCCAACGAAGGTGCCCTTCCGCATCCGGACGATCCAGCCCAGGCCCGCTTCAAAGGGGTTGATGGTCTCGTCAATGTCGTTGCCGTACAGGGGATACCCCATTTCCAGCCGCAGGGTATCCCGGGCGCCCAGGCCAATGGGCTTCACCTCGGGGTGCTCCAGCAACGCCCGGGCCACGGTTTCCAGATCCTCGGGCCGAGTGTAGATCTCAAAACCGTCTTCGCCGGTGTACCCGGTTCGGGAGACCAGGGCCTTGATGCCGGCCACGGTGCCGTGGCGGGCCCAGTAGTAGCCTAAGGTTTCCAGGTCAAAGTTCACCAGGGGCTGGAGCACCTCCTGGGCCCGGGGACCCTGGAGGGCGATCTCACCGGTTTCGTCCGAGAGGTTCAGGGCCTCCACACCGGTGGTAAACAGGTACCGTTGCACATGGGCGAAGTCCTTTTCAATGTTGGCGGCGTTGACCACCAGCAGGAAGTGGTCCTCCAGGCGGTAGGTGAGGAGGTCGTCCACGAAGGTGCCCTGTTCCGTGAGCATGGAGGAGTACTGCACCTGGCCCACGGCCAGCCGGGCCGGGTCGTTGGAGGTGATGTAGGAGACGAACTCCAGGGCGCGGGGACCGCGGATCACGAACTCTCCCATGTGGGAGACATCAAAGAGGCCGGCGTGGTGTCGGACCCACCGGTGTTCCTCCACGATGGAGGTGTACTGGATGGGCATCTCAAAGCCCGCAAAGGGTACGAGTTTGGCCCCCAATTCCCGGTGAAGGTCGTAAAGCGGGGTGCGTTTGAGCATGGAAAGCCTCCGGTTTCCGATAGTTTAGACACCGCCCCGGTCAAATGCAAGGAATTTTAGGGGGGCGAGGAAAGCAGAAGTTCCTGCCAGACACAGTAGGTGAGCGCACGGCCGCTCCCCGCTGGAAAGGCCCGGGGGGTTCCCCGGACCTGCAGGAGCGCATCCACCAGGGCACGGCGTCGCACCGGGGGTTCACAGGGCCAGGAGGGATCCAGGGGGAAGGCGTCCAGCCACTCGCCGAATCGGTACTCGCCCGGGGGACGGGACCGCTTGAATCGCCAGTAGCCCAGGACCGAACGCAGGAATCCCCAGGGGCTCGTGGCGTAGTCGGGGCGGATTCCCCGGTCGGTTTCCAGGCGGGCCAGGTCTGGCAGGGTGCGCCGCAGCACCTCCGTGTAGAACCGGAGCCGCCGCAGGGGATCCAGGGGGCTCTTTCGGAACAGGTGGGCCCGCAGGGGCGAGACCTCCGCCGAGGCAAACACCAGCTCCACAAAGTCCAGGTCCAGAAAGGGGAACCGTTTCACGGTGAACAACTGTTCCACCTTCATCTCGTTCTCAAAGTATCGGGGGAGCAGGTGGGCCAGGTTGAACACATGGAGGTAGGTGGTCCGTTCCCCGGGGGAGAGGGCCAGGAGTTCCGCCAGATCCTCCCGGAGTTCGGTAAGGGCACGGGCAGGGAAGAAGTCCAGGTGGATCCACCGGGCCTGGGGCAGGGAGGCCAGCGAGTCCAGGCTGAGGTCACCCGGGGTGTCCAGGAGGGTGAGGAGGAGGGGAGAGTAGATGGTGCCCAGCACCCCGGTCTGACGGAACAGTTCTGAGCCGCCAGTGCCGCTCAGCAGCACGGTGGGAGGCGGTTCCAGGGTGGCCAGGGCCCACAGGTAGTGGGCCTTGGTGACCACCTCCAGGCCGTCGGTGGCCCGGGTGTTCCGCCGGGCCCAGAGGTGGAACGACCGCCGGAAAACCGGATTGGGATCCAGATTCTGAAACCGGGCCCCGGCTTGTTGGGCCACCTGACGGGCCGTCCGGACATTGCCCGAGGCCGGGTCCCCAAAGGTCAGGGCCTGGATCTCCACGCCCGGGACGGATCGTACTGCGGCCAGCACCACCCGGCTGTCAAAGCCGCCGGTCAGCAGGAGGCCGGGGGACTCCGATGCCAGGCTCCGGGTGGTCTCAATGAAGGCCTCCACCACCTGGCGCCGTCCGATGTTGTCCTGCAGGTCCTGGTGGAACAGACGGTCCCGGTGCCGATAGTAGGCCTGAACCCGGGGAGGGTGACCGGGTTCCCACACCAGATGGTGACCCGGGGGAACCCGGTGAATCTCCCGGTGCAGGGTCCTGGGGCTTAGAGGGTAGTTAAGGAAAAAGTACTCCAGCAGGCCCGTGGGGTCGGGTTCGCCGGGCCCCAGAGGGCCGAACAGGGTTCCGAACCACAGGAGATTTCGTTTCCCCTCCCACCGGTAGAAGACCGGTCGCAGGCCCATCCAGTCGGTGGCCAGGAGCAGGCGACCCTGCCGTGCGTCGTAGGCCACGAGGGCGAACCACCCTTTCAGTCGGGCCAGCGTAGACCCGGGCTGATCCAGCAGGGCCTGCACCGATGCGGTGCTGACCTGGAAAGACCGAAAGGAGCCCCGTTCCAGCAGCGTGCCGTCCCACCCGACGACGAAATGGGGCGCCGGGGTGTACACCGGAGGGTCCAGGGGAGAGCCGTTGCGGCCCCGGACCAGCCGAAGTCCGGGCACCTGGATCCGCTGGATCTGGAGATGCTGGAAGGGAAGGTCCCCGGGGATCGTGGGTTCCTGTGCCGCCTCAGGCGCCGGGGGAGGTCCGGCCACGCCCAGAAAAACGCCCATGCCTGAATTATACGCGGCCTCCGGGCTGCTCCGAACGGTGGGGCCGGGTTTGACGCCTCCCGGGGTTCCTCCTATAATGCCCCACATGCAGCGATACCTTCGGATTGGGTGGATTTTCCTTGGCCTCGTCGTGTCCCCCCTCTTTGCAGGATGGGGGTACGAGTTTCTGGCCCTCTCGCCAGATCCCGCGGTGTGGACGGCCCCCCTGGAATCGGGGGTGGCCCAGTCCCTCTGGATTCCAGCGGTGGCCCCATCCCATCCGGGTCGGGCGATGGCCGTGGCGTCCTGGCTTGGAGGCGTTACGCTGGGCACCTTCCACTGGAGCCCCACGGACCGCTCCCAGGTTCACCTGCAGGGGCTGTTCTCCGGTACCCTGGAGCAGACCGACTCCACGGGCCGTGTGGTGGGGTCCTTTTCAGCCCAGTCCCTCTATCTGGGGTACACCCAACAGCAGGCCTGGGCACCGGGCTGGACCCTGGGCTGGGGCGTGGGCCTCTACAGCCAGAGTGTGGCCTCCTATGCCTCCCTTGCCCTGGGGGGATCGGTGGGGCTTCTCTGGCAGAACCCCCAGGGGCCCCTGAAGGTGGCCCTGGCCCTGACCCATCTCGGTGTGGAGATCAAACCCCTGGTGAAGGAACGGTTCCATCCCGCTCCCCAGTTCCGGGGTGCGGTGGCGTACACCCCGGTTCCGGTGCTCCAGGTGACGGCAGGGGTGGTGGCCTCCCCTCTGGGCCGGTGGCTTCACCTCTCCGGTCGGTACGCGCTGACCCCCCGTCTTCGGGTAAGCCTGGCCTACACCTCCCAGTGGTCGGCCCTGAAGCTCGGGGATCCGAACGACTTCCTGATGGGGCTGATGCCTGGCCTGGAACTCCGGTGGAAACGGTTCCGCTTCGCCTACCTCTACGGTCCCATGGCCTCCCTGGGAGACCTGCACCTGCTGAGCCTCTCCCTGTACTGAGCATCATGCCGGTACGGAACATCGTGGTGAACCGTCGTGCCCGGCACGACTACGAGATCCTGGAGACCTTTGAGGCCGGGATTGTGCTGGAGGGGAGCGAGGTGAAGTCCATCAAACAGGGGCGGGTGTCCATCCAGGAGGCCTATGCGGATGTGGAGGAGGGAGAGGTGTACCTGCATCACATGCATGTCTCGCCCTATCGCCACGCCGGAGCCTTTGTGCCGGATCCCGAGCGTCCCCGAAAACTCCTGCTCCACAAATACGAGATCAAACGGCTCATTGGCAAGGTGCGGGAACGGGGGTTGACCCTGATCCCCCTGCGGGTGTACGAGAAGCGAGGACTCATCAAGGTGGAACTCGCCCTGGTTCGGGGGAAACGGAAGTACGAGAAACGCGAAACCCTCAAGCGGCGGGAGATTGAACGGGAGATCCAGAAGTACCTGAAACGATCCGTCCGTTGATCCCGCTGGAAACCCTGAAACGGAAGCAGGAGGCCCTGGCCCGACGGGTCCGACTGGAACCCCTGCCCCGGGTTCCCGAAAGCCTGGCGGGTGTGGATGTGTCCTATAGCCGGAGCCTGCAGCGGATGGTGGCCGTCGTGGTGGTCTTCCGGTGGCCGGGGCTGGAACCGGTGGCCGAGGCGTGGGCCGTGGCCCCCGTTCGCTTTCCCTATGTGCCCACCTTCCTTTCCTTCCGCGAATTGCCGGTGGTGCTCCAGGCCGTCCGGAAGTTGCCCCGTTGGCCTGACCTGTTCCTGGTGGATGGCCAGGGGATTGCCCATCCCCGCCGCCTCGGGATCGCTGCCCACCTGGGGGTCCTCCTGGATCGGCCCACCGTGGGCGTGGCCAAACACCGGCTCATCGGTACCTATGAGGAACCACCGAACCCGGCGGGCAGCGCCGTCCCGTTGATGGACCAGGGGGAACAGGTGGGCTGGGTGGTGCGAACCCGGAGCCGGGTGAAGCCCGTCTTCGTCTCTCCGGGGCACCGGATCACCCTCCAGGAGAGCCTCCAGTGGGTGCTGGCCACCTGTCGGGGGTTCCGGCTGCCCGAACCCCTGCGGAGGGCGGATCATCGCTCCCGGATGCGGGTGCGCGTCCTGGCTACTGACCCATCGTGAGACGGGCCCCTGGGCCCCGCGGTCCTGCCTCCAGCCATCGCGACCCCCGGAAGAGGTTCCCCGTGGCACAATCCCCTCGGGGGACCGGCTCTTGATGGGGGAAAAGTTCAGAGGAGGAAAAGGGGCAGGTCTGGCATAGGGGGCCGGGTGAATCAAAGTTCGCCGGAGGGGGATCAGTAGAGGCGGATTCTTTTGCCCTCGTGGGTCACCACCACACCCTGCTGGAGCAGCAGCAGCGGGGGTGCTGCACCCTCGTAGGCCTTGAGATTCTTGAAGTTGGCCACCAGTTTCCTCGGGTGATCCACATGCTCAAAGGCAAACACCGGCACCACCTGGTACTGAAGTTTGGCCCTCTTGAGATCGGCGAGGATCCTCTGCAGGGCCTTCCCCATCTGTTCCACAGCCTTGACCCAATCCCTGGAGTTCATCTTGGCCTGGATCACATAGATCCTTTTGGCATCGGTGATCAGAAGGCCGTCCATCAGTTTGGCTTTTCTCCAGGCCTTGACCCGGGGCTCCAGAGCCTTCGGAGGGTATTGGGGCATCTCCCCAAGGCGTAGCGCGTAAGTGAACACCTCGGACTCGGCCTCCCGCTCAAACCATTTTCCGAACACCGCAGATTGCAACTTCTGAGCCGTCTTCTCCGGGATCCTCTCCAGCGCAGGGGTCAGGAGTTCGGCTGTCCGCCTGGCTGTTTCCTCCGGGATCCTCTCCAGCGCAGGGGGGATGAGATCCAGTTTGTTGCTGATCTCCTGGAGGAGTTCCACCACCTTCTTGCCGTTCATGGCGTTCCAATTGTAGGTGGAGGGATTCGGATTGTCAACGCTGGTGGGGTTCTGTGCCCAGGCGAGGCCGAATTGGCGGGCAATCTCCCTGGCCAGGCGGGGAGTCTTATTTCGTCCAGTCATCCGGCACAGAGGATCTTCGTCGTACCGGAAGCGTGGGGCTTGTGCTGTTTTCTTCAATCCAGGTCGGTTTTCCTTGAGATCCGCAGGGTTGTCGGACGCCTTCAGGCTGCGAGGGGACGCTCCGGGAAGGGGCCTCCTCGTCCCGGAGGGGTTCGGGATGCGGGGGCCTGCCTCTCCCGGGGGGCGCTGTGGTGCAGGGAACAGGAGATTCTTCCGGGGCGGGATAGGCGTATGATTAGGGCATGGCGACGCGCAGGGGCCTTCTGATCTCGGCAGGGGAACCCTCCGGGGACCTCCACGCAGCAGCCCTGGTGCGGCATCTGACCGAGCACCTGCCCGGAGTCCCCGTATTCGGGTTCGGCGGCGATCGGATGGCCCAGGCAGGTGTGCACCTCGTCCATCACCTTCGGGAGGCCCACGCCATCATCGGGTTCCAGGAGGCACTGCAGAACCTGAATCGGCTCTATGGCATCTATCGCGACCTGGTGCGTGTCGCCCAGAGCCAGGCTGCCCTGGCCGTCCTGGTGGATTACCCCGGGTTTCACCTGCGGCTGGCCCGTCGGCTCCACGAGGCCGGCATTCCCGTGGTCTACTACATCCTCCCCCAGTTCTGGTCCTGGGGGTATCGGCGGCTCCGGTCACTCCGGCGGGATGTCTCCCTGGCCCTTTCCATCCTGCCCTTTGAACTGCCCCACCTCCGGGCTTATGGGGTGCCCGCCCACTATGTGGGTCATCCCCTGATGGACCAGATCGGGCCGCCGGCTGCGCGCCAGCGGTTGCCCCGGGATCCGGTGATCGCCTTTCTGCCGGGATCCCGCCAGACCGAGGTGCGGCGCCTGCTCCCCCGGATGGCCCGGATTGCCCAGCAGCTTAAGGAACTCGGCTACCGACGATTCCTGGTGTCCCGGGCACCAGATGTGCCCCTGGACCCCTTCCGCTCGTTCCCGGAGGCCCGGGTGGTTCCGGGGAACGCCGAGGTCATCGCCCGGCAGGCCGACTTCGCCGTGGTGGCCTCCGGGACCGCCAGCCTGGAGGTGGCTCTGGTGGGGGTGCCCATGGTGGTGGTCTATGTGCTCTCGGACCTCTCGTACTGGCTCGCCCGTGCCCTGGCCCGGGTGCGGTTCATCTCCCTGGTGAATCTCATCTCCGGCCAGGCCCTGGTACCAGAGTTCGTCCAGCACCTGAAACCCGCCCCCCTGGCCCGGGAGATCCACGCAATCCTCACCTCGGAGGCACGCTATCTCCACATGCACCGACGGCTGCTACGGCTGCGGCATCTTCTGGGTCCTCCGGGTGCCTCCCGCCGTGCGGCCGAGCACATCGCCGCCCTGTACCGGCAGGTGGTCTCCGGGTCCCGGGTATAATTGTCGGGATGCAGGGCCTCTTTTTCCGCCTCCGTTTCCAGGGCTTCCTTCTGGGTTGGCTCCAGGGATTTCTGGCCGGACTGGGGGCCCTGGGCCTGGGATGGGCGGTCGCGGTGTTCTGGCCGACCGTAGTGCCGGGGCTCGTGCCCGCAGCCGCCCTGGTGGCCGCAGCGGTGACCTTCCGGACCTGGTGGCCCCTCAAGAGTCGCCGAGCCCTGGCCCGGGCCGTGTTCCGCCGGGATCCCCAACTGGAGGATCTCTTGAGCGCCGTGGAACTGGAACGCCAGCTTCCAGCAGAACTCCAGGGAGCCCTGTGGCGCCAGATCCAGGAGCAGGTCCCCCGGATCCGTCGGGCTCTCCGACCCCATCCGTGGGTGGTGCGGGGCTTTCTTCTGGGCTGGGGCCTGGCCCTTGCGGCCACGGCCCTGTATCCCCTGGGGGCGGTTCGGGCCCTGTATGTGGCCAGTGGCCAGACCTGGCCCCTGACCCCCCAGGTCCGGGTCTCGGCCTATCCCGAGGCGGTGTTCGTGGGCTCGCCGGTACGGGTCACTGTGGAAACCTGGCAGGTCTCCGGGGTTCCGGTGCTCGTGTGGAACGCCGTGGACACCCTCCGGCCCCAGCGGGCCGATACGCTGCATCATCGGTACGCCTTTGAACGGCTGGCCCTGGTGCCGGGAATCCAGGTGTTCCAGGCCGTGGCCTCTCCCGGGCTCTCCAGTCGGGTCTGCACCCTGCGGGTGTACGAAGAGCCCCTGGTGCAGGATCTCCAGGCGGTGGTCCAGTTTCCCGGCTATACGGGCTGGCCCCCCGAAACCCTGAAGGACCCCTACCGGCTGCAGGTGTTGAAGGCCTCCCGGGTTCGCCTTCAGGGCCGCCTGGCCCTGGCCGATTCCGCCTGGCTCGTGGCCTCCTGTCGCCCGGGACGCCTTCGTCTGGACCCCCAGCGTTCCTTTGTCCTGGACCTCCCCGCCGTCGTTCAGCCCTGTACCCTGGGTTTCGTGTTTTTCCGGGATCACCTGGTTCGGCAGCAGCCTGCGTTAGTACGCCTGGAGGTCACCCAGGATGCTCCACCCCGGATGATCCTGCTGGCTCCCCGGGGCACCGTGGATTTGCCCGAGGATGGCCGGCTTTCCCTCTGGGCCTATGCCGAGGACGACTGGGGGCTCCGGCGGATTCGGGTTCGGGTGGACCTCCGGGGCACGGTTCAGCGGCTGGACCTGAAAAGCCTGTCGTCCCCGGGCATCACCCTGGACACCCTGCAAACCCGGCTGGACCTCGCACCCTTTGACCTGATGCCCGGAGAGGCCCTGACCCTGGTGCTGGAGGCTGTGGACCGGGCTGGCCAGGTGGGCGAAAGCGACCCCCTGGTGGTCCGGTTTCCGTCCCTGGAGGACCTGTACGCCGAAACCGAGGCCGCCCTGGACGCCCAGGAACAGGGCACCACGGCTCTGGAACAGCAGACCCGGGAACTGGCCCGGCAACTCCAGGAGCTGGGCGAACAACTCAAGGCCCGCCGGGAGGTGGACTGGGCCACCCGGGAACGGCTCCAGGCGGTGCTCCAGCAACAGCGGGAGATGCTGGAAACCCTGAACCGACAGGTGAAGCAGGTCCAGGAGGCCCTGCAGCAGATGCAGGCCCTGGCCACCCTGGACCCGGAACTGGCCGAACGGGCCCAGCGGGTGGCCGAACTGTTCCAGGAGGTGGCCTCCGAAGAGCTCCGACAGGCCCTGGAGAAGCTGCAAAAGGCTCTTCAAAGGGCGAACCCTGCAGAGATGAGCCGCCTGCTGGAACGACTCCAGGGGGATCAGGAGGTCCTCCGGGAACGGCTGGAACGCCTGGAGCGGGTATTGGAACGGTTCCGGCACGAACTCCAGCTGGCGGAGCTGGAGGAACGCATCGGCAACCTGGCGGCTCGCCAGGCCGAGCTCCAGGAGCAAACCGCCCGGGCCACGGACCCCGAGGCCCGGCAGGAGGTGGCCCGGGAACAGACCCAGCTTCGGCGAGACCTGGAGGCGGCCCTCCAGGAGATGCACCAGCTGGCAGAGGATCTGGCCTCCGAGGATTCCACCGTGGCCGATTCCCTGGAAGCCCTCAGGAGCCAGCCGGGGGAACAGGCCCTGCAGTCCATGCAGGAGGCCCTGGAACACCTCCAGCAGGGCGATCCTATTGAGGCCCAGGTTTCCCAGCAGTCGGCGGTGCACCAGCTCCTGCAGATGAAGCAGGGTCTGGCCTCTCTGAAGAACCGGTGGAACCGGCAACAGCAACAGGAGGTGGTCCGGAGGATCCGGGCGTTACGGCGAGACCTCCTGTTCCTGGCCCGCCAGCAGGCGCGCCTCCTGGGGGAGTGGCAGGATGCGACCGGTCCGGTGCACCGCGATGAGGTTGCCCGGGAGAGTGCGGCCCTGGCCGAGGCCCTGGACCCCGTGCAGCAGGGATTCCGGGACCTGATGACCCGGACCCTCGTGCTTTCCAGCGTGATGATGGACTTACTCCAGCGGATCCAGGATCTCCAGCAGAAGGCCAGCCAGGCGTTGGCCCAGGGGGTGGAGGCCGAGGCCCGTCGTCGGCTGGCGGCGGCCTACGGCCTGATGAACCGGGCCCTGCTGCTCCTCTTTCAGGCGGAGCAGCAGGCCCAGCAGAGTGGTTCGGGCACCGGGGTGGAACAGATGCTCCAGCAGCTGGAACAGCTGGCCTCGGGCCAGATGCGGATCAACCAGGCCACCCAGTCGTTGTTGCCCCTGCCGAGCCCGGTGCCCGGGGAGATGATGGCCCGGCTCCAGCAGCTGGCGGAGCAGCAACGGGCCCTCCGGGAGGCCCTGGAGCGGCTCCAGG